>NZ_WIVR01000009.1:0-149480 GCF_009600525.1 Pseudomonas sp. FSL R10-1350 | reverse complement strand
CCGCGGCCTGACCGTGGGCAAGATTTTACTCGAAGGGCTGCAAGCCGCGTTAAGCGCACCCAAGGCTCGCCCGCGCTGGTCATCGGCGGTGGTTTGTCGGGTTGCGCCAGCGCCAACAGCCTGGCCAAGCGCGGCTGGAAGGTGCTGCTGCTGGAGCGTCACGAACGCTTGGCCAAAGAAGCCTCCGGCAACCCGCAAGGGGTGTTGTACCTCAAGCTGTCCGCCCACGGCACGGCACTGTCGCAAATGATCGTCTGTGGCTTTGGCTACACCCGCCGCGTGCTTGAGCACTTGCAGCGCGGGCGCGACTGGGATGATTGCGGCGTGTTGCAACTGGGCTTCAATGCCAAGGAGGCCGAGCGTCAGGGGCAGCTGGCCGCGGCCTTCCCCCACGCGCTGGTGCATGTGCTGGATCAGTCCCAGGCACAAGCCTTGGCAGGCATAGACCTGGCCCATGGCGGGCTTTTTTATCCGGAAGGCGGCTGGGTGCATCCACCCGCGTTGTGCCAGTTTCAGACGCTGCACCCCAACGTCAGCGTCTTGACCCACCATGACGTGCTGCAACTCAATAAAGTGCAGGGCCAATGGCAGGCCTGCCAGGGTGAACAGGTACTGGCCAGCGCACCTGTGGTGATTCTGGCAGGGGCGGCCGAGGTCAAACGCTTCCCGGCCAGCAGCGGTTTGCCGCTCAAACGCATTCGCGGGCAAATCACCCAACTGCTTGAAACCCCGCAAAGCGCGGCGCTTAACACCGTGGTGTGCGCCGAAGGTTATGTGGCGCCGGGGCGTTTGGGCGAGCACACGGTGGGCGCCAGCTTCGATTTTCATAACGAAGACCTGACCACCACACCAGAAGGTCATCAGGGCAATCTGGATTTGCTGGAAGAAATTTCGCCTGACCTGGTACAGCGTCTGGGCGAAGCAAACCTCAACCCGCAGACCTTGCAAGGCTGGGCCGCGTTTCGTTGCACCAGCCCAGACTACTTGCCGATTGTCGGGCCGCTGGCCGATGCCGAAGCATTCAGCCAAGCCTATGCAGTGCTCAGCACAGACGCCCGGCAGGTGCCCGATACCGAATGCCCGTGGCTTGACGGTTTGTACGTCAACAGCGGCCATGGCTCACGCGGTTTGATCACCGCACCGCTGTCTGGCGAACTGCTTGCCGCCTGGATCAACGACGAACCCCTGCCACTGCCCCGCCCGGTCGCAGAAGCTTGCCACCCCAACCGTTTTGCTGTGCGCGCCTTGGTGCGCAGGCTTTAAAACCGGCCTTCAACCCGGCAGTGCGCCCCCCGCACTGCCGGGGCCAACCGCCCCCTGCGTAGACCCGATCCGCGCCGCGAACAAGCACCGTTGGTAAATTTTATTGAACGATCCAGACCACGATCACTCGATAAAACACGGTCATTCATCGCGGCGCGCGGCATTTTTACCGCCTGTGCGTCGTTTGGGCTGAAGACATGGCAACCCGCTATGCCTTCTCTAAACCGTGCCCCGCTGCCCGCATCCCCTAGGGATGGCGACTGAAGCGGTAGTGACACACATGCCGAAATACCAAGGATTTACACACCATGTGCGGATTAGCTGGCGAGTTACGTTTTGATCATCAACCTGCCGACCTGGCGGCCATCGAACGCATCACCCACCACCTTGCTCCACGTGGCCCCGATGCCTGGGGTTTTCATAGCCAGGGGCCGATAGCCCTGGGCCACCGTCGTCTGAAAATCATGGATTTGTCGGACGGTTCAGCGCAACCCATGATCGACAACCAATTGGGTCTGTCGCTGGCGTTCAACGGGGCGATCTACAACTTCCCGGAACTGCGCGCCGAACTGGAATCACTCGGCTACGCCTTTTACTCCGGCGGCGACACCGAGGTCCTGCTCAAGGGCTACCACGCCTGGGGCGAAGCCTTGCTGCCCAAGCTCAATGGCATGTTCGCTTTTGCCATTTGGGAGCGGGATGCCAAGCGTTTGTTCATTGCCCGCGACCGCTTGGGCGTGAAGCCGCTGTACCTGTCACGCACCGGCGAACGCCTGCGCTTTGCCTCCACCCTGCCCGCGCTGCTCAAAGGCGGCGATATCAACCCGATGCTCGACCCGGTCGCGCTGAACCACTACCTGAACTTCCACGCCGTGGTCCCAGCACCGCGCACCCTGATTGCCGGCATTGAAAAACTGCCGCCTGCCACGTGGCTGCGCATCGACGCCGACGGCACCACCGAGCAGAAAACCTGGTGGACACTGCCTTACGGCCCACAGGCTGATGAGAGCAATCTGACGTTTGAAGACTGGCGCGAACGCGTACTGGACAGCACCCGTGAAGCCGTCGCCATTCGCCAGCGCGCTGCGGTCGATGTCGGGGTGCTGCTGTCAGGCGGTGTCGACTCCAGCCTGCTGGTCGGTTTGCTGCGGGAAGTCGGCGTACAAGACCTGTCGACCTTTTCCATTGGCTTTGCAGACGCAGGCGGCGAGCGCGGGAATGAATTCGAGTATTCGGATCTGATTGCCGAGCATTACGGCACCCGTCATCACCAGTTACGCATTGGCGAAAACGAAATCATCGAGCAATTGCCGGCGGCCTTCAGGGCCATGAGCGAGCCGATGGTCAGTCACGACTGCATCGCCTTTTACCTGCTGTCGCGCGAAGTCGCCAAACATTGCAAGGTGGTGCAAAGCGGCCAGGGCGCTGATGAACTGTTTGCCGGTTACCACTGGTACCCGCAAGTTGACGGCGCCAGCGATCCTTACGCGGCCTACCGCGAGGCCTTTTTTGATCGCAGCTATGCCGAGTACCAAGCCACAGTGCAGCCACAATGGCTGACCGCCAACGATGCTGCCGGTGACTTTGTGCGCGAGCACTTTGCCCAGCCCGGCGCGGATGCGGGCGTCGACAAGGCGCTGCGTCTGGACAGTACAGTCATGCTGGTGGATGACCCGGTGAAACGCGTCGATAACATGACCATGGCCTGGGGCCTTGAGGCGCGCACACCGTTTCTGGATTACCGCCTGGCTGAACTGTCGGCGCGCATCCCGGCGCGCTTCAAGCTGCCCAACGGCGGCAAGCATGTGCTCAAGGAAGCCGCCCGTCTGGTGATCCCCAGCGAAGTCATCGACCGCAAGAAAGGCTACTTTCCGGTGCCCGGCCTCAAGCATCTGGAAGGCAACACGCGCAATTGGGTACGCGATCTATTGCTGGACCCAAGCCAGGATCGCGGGCTGTTTCAGCCGGCCATGCTGGATAGCTTGCTGAGCCATCCGCAAAGCCAACTGACGCCACTGAACGGTTCCAAACTGTGGCAATTGGCAGCCCTGAATCTGTGGCTGAGCGAACAAGGAATTTGATCAATGAAACCCCTTGCCACCGCCTATAGCCAACGTTTACTGCGCGGGCAAACGCCCTCCTACGAGCGACTCCAGGCGCGCTTTGCCGAAGACGGCAGCGCGCTGGATACGCAACCGGTCGCCGTGCATTGCGGCTGGGGCCGCTTGCTGATCGGGCACACCTTCCCTGACCCGGCCCGCCTGGCCAACGAACTGCTGAACGAACAGGCCGGGGAACGCGATATCGCCCTGTATGTGGCCGCGCCGCAACAGGTCTTGGCGCAGTCACCGCAACAACTGTTTCTCGACCCCTCGGACACCTTGCGCCTGTGGTTCACCGATTACCGTCCGGCAACCCGGGTGTTTCGCGGTTTCCGCATTCGTCGAGTGCGCAGCGAAGCGGACTGGAGCGCGGTCAATGCGTTGTATCAGGCGCGCAACATGCTGCCGGTCGACGCGGACTTGCTGACTGCGCGCCACAACGGTGGCCCGGTGTACTGGCTGGCCGAAGACGAAGACAGCGGCGCGGTGATTGGTAGCGTCATGGGCCTGAACCACCACACAGCATTCCATGACCCGGAAAACGGCAGCAGCCTGTGGTGCCTGGCGGTTGACCCACTTTGCTCGCGCCCCGGTGTTGGCGAAGTGCTGGTGCGGCATCTGGTCGAACACTTTATGAGCCGCGGTTTGAGTTATCTCGACCTGTCGGTGCTGCACAACAACCAGCAAGCCAAGAACCTCTACCGCAAATTGGGTTTTCGTACCCTGTCGACATTTGCCATCAAACGTAAAAACGGTATCAACCAACCGCTGTTTCTCGGCCCTGGCCCGGAGGCAGGGCTTAACCCGTATGCGCAGATTCTGGTCGAAGAAGCCTACAAACGCGGCATCGATGTGCACATCGATGACGCCAACGCCGGGCTGTTCACCCTCAGCCATGGCGGACGGCGTATTCGCTGTCGCGAGTCGCTGACCGATCTGACCAGCTCCATCAGCATGAGCCTGTGTCAGGACAAGAGCCTGACCCACAAAGTGCTCAGCGCCGCAGGTTTGAACGTGCCAACCCAACAACGCGCAGGCAATGCCGATGACAACCTCGCGTTTCTCGAAGAACACCTGCGGGTGGTGGTCAAACCGCTGGATGGCGAGCAAGGCAATGGGGTGGCGGTCGATCTGCAAACCATTGAACACGTGCAGGATGCGATCAAGGCGGCGCAGGCCTTTGATAGCCGGGTGTTGCTCGAAAGCTTCCACGAAGGCCATGACCTGCGCATCGTAGTGATCGGTTATGAAGTGGTCGCGGCCGCCATCCGGCGCCCGGCCCAGGTTATCGGCGATGGCCAGCACAACGTCCGCCAACTGATCGAAGCCCAAAGCCGTCGCCGCCAGGCCGCCACCCAAGGCGAAAGCCGCATCCCGCTGGACGCCGAAACCCTGCGTGCCGTGCAAGCGGCAGGTTACGACTACGACAGCATTTTGCCTGCTGGGCAGTTGTTGGCGGTGCGCCGCACGGCCAACTTGCATACCGGTGGCTGCCTAGAAGACGTCACGGCCATCCTTCACCCGGTGCTCGCCGATGCGGCCGTGCGGGCCGCCCGGGCGCTGGATATCCCGGTAGTCGGGCTGGACATGATGGTGCCCGGCGCCGACCAGCCCGAGTACGTGTTTATCGAAGCCAACGAGCGCGCCGGACTGGCCAACCATGAACCGCAGCCCACCGCCGAACGCTTTATCGACTTGCTGTTTCCGCACAGCCAGCCCGCACCCTGAACGGTGGGGTCTGTTGACGTTTCTTTGCGCCTGCATTGAAACGTCAACAGCCCCTATGTACCGCCTCTCCCGCAAAAGGAGCTTTTATGAGTCATGCCCTGCCAGAACCGGACCTTGAGTACCTGCAACGGGTTCTCCTGGAAATGCTTGCCATCCCCAGCCCGACCGGGTTTACCGACACCATCGTGCGTTACGTCGCTGAGCGGCTTGAAGAATTGGGCATCCCCTTTGAATTGACCCGACGCGGCACTTTGCGCGCCACGATTAAAGGCCAGCAGAGCGGCCCGGACCGCGCCGTGTCAGCCCACCTGGACACTATTGGCGCCAGCGTTCGGGCCATCAAAGACAATGGCCGCCTGGTGCTGGCCCCGGTCGGTTGCTGGTCCAGCCGCTTTGCCGAAGGCAGTCGGGTCAGCCTGTTCACCGACAACGGCGTGATTCGCGGCAGCGTGTTGCCGTTAATGGCGTCCGGCCATGCGTTTAATACCGCCGTGGATGAATTACCAGTGAGCTGGGACCACATTGAGTTGCGCCTGGACGCCTACTGCGTGACGCGTGCCGACTGCGATTCATTGGGGGTCAATGTTGGGGATTTTGTCGCCTTTGACCCGCTGCCCGAGTTCACCGAAAGTGGCCATATCAGCGCCCGGCACCTGGACGACAAAGCCGGTGTTGCGGCCTTGCTGGCCGCACTCAAGGCCATCGTCGAGAGTGGCGAGCAACCACTGATCGACTGCCACCCGCTGTTCACCATCACCGAAGAAACCGGCAGTGGCGCGGCGGCAGCCTTGCCGTGGGACGTGAGTGAATTTGTCGGCATTGATATTGCGCCCGTCGCCGAGGGCCAGCACTCCAGTGAACATGCAGTCAGCGTGGCCATGCAGGATTCGGGCGGCCCGTATGACTACCATTTGTCACGGCACCTGTTGGGATTGGCGACCCACAACGACATACCGGTACGCCGCGATATGTTCCGTTACTACTTCAGTGATGCGCATTCAGCCGTCACGGCGGGGCACGACATTCGCTGTGCCTTGCTGGCATTTGGTTGCGACGCGACCCACGGTTATGAGCGCACGCACATTGATAGTCTGGCGGGGTTGAGCCGCTTATTGAGTGCTTACCTGCTGAGCCCGCCGGTCTTTGCCAGCGACGCCCAACCGGCGCAGGGCTCACTGGACCGTTTTAGTCATCAGTTGGAGCATGATGCCCAGATGGAAAGCGATACCCGCGTGCCGTCGGTCGACAGCCTGGTGGGGGAAAACAGGAGCTGAAAATAATTTGCAGGAGCTAACTTGCCTCGTGATCTTTTAAAGGTTCAAAAGATCGCGAGACGAGCTCGCTCCTACAGTGTTTTGCACCGCCGTTAAACCTGCGACTGGGCGCCTTCGAACCACGCCAGCTTCTCACGCAGCAACACCACTTCGCCGACGATCACCAAGGTCGGGGCATGCACTTCGTGCTCTGCGACCAGGGTCGGCAGGTCTTTCAACGTGCCGGTAAACACTCGCTGGTTAGAGGTGGTGCCTTGCTGGATCAATGCAGCCGGGGTGTCCGCCGAGCGACCATGGGCAATCAGTTGCTCGCAGATAATCGGCAAGCCAATCAGGCCCATGTAGAACACCAAGGTTTGCGCCGGAGCGACAAGATCGTTCCATGGCAAGTTGCTGGTGCCGTCCTTTAGGTGGCCTGTCACGAAACGCACGGATTGCGCGTAGTCACGATGGGTCAACGGAATACCGGCATAGGCCGCGCAACCGCTGGCGGCGGTGATGCCCGGTACCACCTGGAAGGGAATACCGTGGGCCGCCAGCTCTTCGATTTCTTCGCCACCACGGCCAAAGATGAACGGATCACCGCCTTTGAGCCGCACCACGCGCTTGCCTTGCTTGGCCAAGTCCACCAGTTGCTGGTTGATCTGGTCTTGCGGCACTGCGTGATCAGCACGTCGCTTGCCTACGTAGATACGCTCGGCATCACGGCGGCACAGTTCCAGAATCGCCGGTGCCACCAGACGGTCGTAGAGCACTACGTCCGCCTGTTGCATGAGGCGCAAGGCGCGAAATGTCAGCAGATCCGGGTCACCCGGCCCGGCGCCCACGAGGTAAACCTCACCCGTGGTCAGCGTCGCTTCGCCATTGATCTTGGCCTCAAGCAGACGTTCTGCCTCAGCGCCCTGCCCGGCCAGTTGACGGTCGGCAATCGGGCCCTGAAACACGTCTTCCCAGAAGCCGCGACGCTGTTGCACATCCGGGAACAGGGTTTTTACCTGACTGCGAAAACGCGCAGCCAGACCCGCCAGTTGCCCATACGTCGAGGGGATCCAGGTTTCAATCTTGGCCCGAATCAATCGCGCCAGCACCGGCGCATCGCCGCCACTGGAAATGGCAACAATTAACGGCGAGCGATCAACGATCGCAGGGAAAATCACGCTGCACAGCGCAGGCGCGTCGACCACGTTGACCGGCACGCAACGTCGATGGGCATCAGCGGACACTTGAGCGTTGAGCGGCTCATCGTCGGTGGCGGCGATGACCAGCCCGCACCCGTCAAGGTCGGCCTCGACATAACCGCGCAACACCTGCTCACCGCCGCTACTGTTTACCAACTCGCACAACTGTGGCTCTATCGCGGGCGCAACGACCCGCAACACCGCACCGGCATCGGCCAGCAGGCGAGATTTGCGCAAGGCAATCTCGCCACCGCCGACCACCAGCACACGGCGGCCACGCAGGTTATGAAACAGCGGCAGAAACTCCATTTAGCCGATGACCTCAATACCGCCCATGTAAGGCTTAAGCACTTCTGGCACACGGATCGAGCCGTCGGCCTGCTGGTAGTTTTCCAGCACGGCCACCAGCGTACGACCGACCGCCAGGCCGGAACCGTTGAGGGTGTGAACCAGCTCAGGCTTGCCGGTTTCGGTGTTACGGAAACGCGCCTGCATACGACGGGCCTGGAAATCGCCGCAGTTGGAGCACGACGAGATCTCGCGGTACTTGTCCTGGCTCGGGATCCACACTTCCAGATCGTAGGTCTTGCTTGCGCTGAAGCCCATGTCGCCGGTGCACAGCGCCAAGGTGCGGTATGGCAGTTCGAGCAGTTGCAGAACTTTTTCGGCGTTGCCGACCAGGCCTTCCAGCGCGTCCATCGACGTCGAAGGCTCGACGATCTGCACCATTTCAACCTTGTCGAACTGGTGCTGGCGAATCATGCCGCGCGTGTCGCGGCCCGAAGCACCGGCCTCACTGCGGAAGCATGGCGTGTGCGCCACAAACTTGATCGGCAGCGATTTGTGATCGACGATCTCGCCCGCAACGATGTTGGTCAGCGACACTTCAGCGGTCGGGATCAAGTACAGATCGGCTTCGCCTTCGCGGCTGATCTTGAACAGGTCTTCTTCGAACTTGGGCAACTGGCCAGTGCCCTGCAGCGCAGGTGCCTGAACCAGGTAAGGCGTGTATGCCTCTTCGTAGCCGTGTTCGTTGATGTGCAGGTTGATCATGAACTGCGCCAGGGCGCGGTGCAGGCGAGCGATCGGCCCACGCAGCAAGGCAAAACGGGCGCCGGACAATTTGGCGGCAGTTTCAAAATCCAGCCAGCCGTGTTGCTCGCCCAGGGCGACGTGGTCCTTGATCTCGAAATCAAAGGCTTTTGGCGTGCCCCAGCGGCGAACTTCGACGTTGTCGTCTTCGTCCGCACCCACCGGTACCGATTCATCCGGCAGGTTCGGCAGGCTCAACAGAATCGAGTCCAGTTCGGTCTGGATGGCATCCAGTTCAACCTTGCCGTTGGCCAGATCGCTGCCCATGGTTTCTACACTGGCCATCAGTGGCGCGATGTCTTCGCCGCGCGCCTTGGCCTGGCCAATGCTCTTGGAGATGGCATTGCGCTCAGCCTGCAGACGCTCGGTCAGGGTTTGAACTTCTTTACGCTTGGCTTCCAGCGCGTCGATGCGCGCCACGTCCAGCTTAAAGCCACGGGATGCCAGGCGATCCGCTACGTCCTGCAGGTTCGTACGTAACAGTTTGGAATCGAGCATGTCGGTTTCTCGTTTATCAAAGTTTGGTCAGGGACAGGCCAGCCCAGGTTGCAAGCAGCCCGCCGAATACGCTGATGGCTGCATAGCCCAGTGCCAAAGGCACTTGCCCGCTTTCCAGCAGGCGCACCGTATCCAGTGAAAAGGATGAAAAAGTGGTCAAACCACCCAGGAAACCGACCATTAATCCGGCGCGGACTTCAATCGGTACTTCCGGGCGGATTAAAAAAAGTCCGTAAAGGATGCCAATCAGCAGGCAGCCCACGATATTAACGGCCAATGTCGCGGTATAGAAGTGCTTTGGCCAATTGGCGTTCACCCAATTGCCCGTGGCGAAACGCAACAATGTACCTGCAATACCGCCCACCGTTACCGCAGCGATCAAAGGAATCAAGGTTTTCTCCGCTGTAGAGGGCTGGCCCGATCAAGTGCAGCCAGGTGTTTAAGCTTCTCGCCAATCTTCAATTCGAGCCCGCGCGGGACGGGCTGATACAACGGTAACGGCTCCAGCTCATCCGGGAAGTAGTCTTCACCGGCAGCATAGGCATCAGGCTCATCGTGGGCGTAACGGTATTCGTCGCCATAACCCAATCGCTTCATGAGCTTGGTCGGGGCATTGCGCAAATGCAGCGGGACTTCGAGCGAACCGTATTCGGCGGCGCTGCGCAGCGCGGCCTTGAAGCCCATGTACACCGCGTTGCTTTTCGGCGCACAGGCCAGGTAAGTAATGGCCTGGGCCACGGCCAGCTCGCCTTCGGGGCTGCCTAGACGCTCTTGCACGTCCCAGGCTGACAGGCACAGGCTCAAGGCCCGCGGGTCAGCGTTGCCGATATCTTCACTGGCCATGCGCACCACCCGGCGCGCGATGTACAGCGGGTCACAACCGCCGTCGATCATGCGCGCAAACCAGTACAACGCACCGTCCGGATTGGAGCCACGCACCGATTTGTGCAAGGCCGAGATCTGGTCGTAAAACGCTTCACCGCCTTTGTCGAAGCGCCGCTGGGTATCGCCCAGCAAGTCATGCAACAGGTCGACGCCGATTTCACTGTGGTCTTCGGCCAGGTCAGAGGCGTTTTCCAGCAGGTTGAGCAAACGTCGGCCATCGCCATCAGCGGCCCTGAGCAACGTCTGGAAACCCTCATCGCCCAAGGTCAAGCCGCGTTTGCCCAGGCCTTTGTCTTCGGTCAACGCCCGGTGTACCAACTTGCGCAACGCCGCCTCGTCGAGGCTTTTGAGCACGTAGACCCGCGCCCGTGACAACAGGGCGTTGTTGAGCTCAAAGGAGGGGTTTTCGGTGGTCGCACCGATAAAAATCAGGGTGCCGTCTTCAACGTAGGGCAAGAACGCATCTTGCTGCGACTTGTTGAAGCGGTGCACTTCGTCGACAAACAGAATGGTCCGCCGCCCGTACTGGCCGGCTTGCTGCTTGGCGATTTCCACCGCCTGGCGGATCTCCTTGACCCCGGCCAGGACGGCCGAGACCGTTTCAAAATGAGCATCCGAGACTTCAGCCAGCAGCCGCGCCAGCGTGGTTTTACCCACACCGGGCGGCCCCCAGAAGATCATCGAGTGCAGCGCGCCCTGCTCCAGCGCTTCACGCAGGGGCTTGCCCCGGGCGAGCAGGTGTTGTTGACCGACATACTCATCCAGATTGGTCGCCCGTAGACGGGCGGCCAAGGGCTGGGCAATCGGTGCACTTCGAAACAGATCCATAGCGGCGTTTGAAACCTCGTCCAGGGCTTATTCCTGGATGACATCAGCCCCTTTCGGGATATCGAACTTGAATTTGGACGCCGGGATCGGCTCGTTGGCCTTGACCCCGGTGAACAGCAGATCAGTGCGCTGACCTACGCTATCAACCAGACGCATGTTGTTGATCAGGCCACTGCGAAACGACAGGTTCAGCGAGTCAAACAGGGTGTCTTTGGTTTTTGGCTTGAGCGTGAAGTCGATCACTTCACCCGATTGTTTGGAGGTGATATCAAAGCTTTCGCTGATTTTTGAGACATCACCCGAGAGCAGCAAGGCCGGGGTCTGGGTCAGGCGCTGATCAAGCTTCTTGATGGTGACCTGCTCCAGGTCTGGGTCCCACAAAGTAACTTTCTGGCCATCGGAAACCATGGTCTGCTCGTTCGGCGCATCAGTGTGCCAGTAGAACAACCCCGGACGCTGCAAGGCCATTTGCCCTTTGGTGTCTTGCAACTGGGTGCCGCTGCCATCGAGGGTCAACTGAGAAAAATTGGCCGTCAAGGTTTTCGACCGTTCCAGAAGGTTGGTCAGGCTCTGTACATCCGCCGGAGCGGCACTGGCGGAAAAGGCAGTCAACGCCAAAACCGGTAGCAACAACATGCTGACAAAACGCATGGAAATCCTCATTGATTAGTTAAACCCTGCTTGCAGCTTACCTGCGAGCAGATCAGTCGCGCATTGGAGCCGGCGCTATCACTTCGCGCGAGCCGTTGGTATTCATTGCGGTCACGACCCCGGCCATTTCCATGGACTCGATCATGCGTGCCGCGCGGTTGTAGCCGATCTTCAGTTTGCGTTGAACCGCAGAGATCGAAGCGCGACGGCTTTCGAGCACGAACTGCACAGCCTCGTCGTACAGCGCGTCGGTTTCAGCGTCATCGCCGCCTTCACTGCTACCGCCATCAAAGCCGCTACCCGGCTCTTCGACGCCCGCCAGAATGTCATCGTTATAGTCCGGTGTACCACGCTGTTTCCAGGCTTCAACCACACGGTGCACTTCTTCGTCAGACACGAACGCACCGTGCACCCGAATCGGCAAGCTGGTACCTGGCGGCATGTAGAGCATGTCACCGTGGCCCAGCAGTTGTTCGGCGCCGCCCTGGTCGATGATGGTACGCGAGTCAATCTTGCTCGATACCTGGAACGCCATACGGGTCGGGATGTTGGCCTTGATCAGACCGGTGATCACGTCTACCGATGGGCGCTGGGTCGCGAGGATCAAGTGGATCCCGGCAGCCCGCGCTTTCTGGGCAATACGGGCAATCAGTTCTTCGACCTTTTTGCCGACGATCATCATCATGTCGGCAAATTCGTCGACCACCACCACGATGGTCGGCAGTTTGGTCAGCAGCGGCGCCTCATCATGGATGCTTTCGCGCTTGTACAGCGGGTCGCTGATTGGCTCACCCGCCGCTTCGGCATCTTTGATCTTCTGGTTGAAACCGGCCAGGTTACGCACGCCCATCTTGGCCATCAGCTTGTAGCGGCGTTCCATCTCGGCAACGCTCCAGCGCAGGGCGTTGGCAGCGTCTTTCATGTCGGTCACAACCGGGCAGAGCAAGTGCGGAATGCCTTCGTAGATCGACAGTTCAAGCATTTTCGGGTCGATCATGATCAGTTTGGCGTCTTCCGGCCCGGACTTGAACAGGATCGACAGGATCATCGCGTTCACGCCCACCGACTTACCGGAACCGGTAGTACCGGCCACCAACAGGTGCGGCATTTTTGCCAGGTCGGTGATCACCGCCTTGCCGCCAATGTCATGACCCAAGGCCAAGGTAACTGGCGATTTGGCGTCATCGAACTCTGGGGTCGACAGCACTTCGGAGAAGCGCACGATCTGGCGATCTTCGTTGGGGATCTCGATGCCCACCGTGGTTTTACCCGGAATCACCTCAACCACCCGCACGCTGGTCACGGCCAGCGAACGTGCCAGGTCTTTGGCCAGGTTGGCGATACGGCTGACCTTGACCCCGGCCGCTGGCTGGATTTCATAACGGGTAATGACCGGACCCGGATGAATCGAGTCCACCGCCACCTCGACCCCGAATTCCTTGAGCTTGATCTCAAGCAAATGGCCAACAGCCGCGAGGGATTCAGGGGAATAGTTGAGCTGTTTCTTCTCGGCCGGGTCCAGAATCGAGATCGGAGGCAAGGTGCCTTCAACCGCGCTGTCGACAAACAGCGGCACTTGTTTCTCTTTTTGCACACGCTTGCTCGGCTCCGGCGCTTTAGCCGGTGCCGGGGTAATCACGGCCGGCACGTGTTTTTCACGCTCGGTCATGTGCTTGGTCAGCGCCTGTTCACGTTCGATCAGGCGTTCTTTGGCCTTGGCCTGCTCACGCTTGTCGGGAACGCTTGGAGCGACCACTTCGTTAACCCGGGTGTCGACCTCACGCAATTGTGCAACCAGTTGCTTGCGCTCATTACGGTCAGACCACCAGCGATTCGCGGCGCCCTGGATCAACTCGAACAGATCAAGGGTGATTTTGCCGGTCACGTCCATGACCTTGAACCACGACAAATCGGTAAAAACAGTCAAACCGAACAGGAACAAGGCAATCAGCAGCAAGGTACTGCCTTGAATGTTAAGCGCGTTCTTCGCCAGATCACCCAGGCTTTCGCCCAGCGCACCACCAGCACCGGCGGGCAAGCCGCTGGCAGAATGGAAGTGAATGTGCGCCAGCGCGGCACCTGAAAGCACCAGAAAAATCAGGCCGACCAGCCGCCACGAAAACAGCAGGCCGCTCCACTGCCACGGCTGATGCCGCTCGCGGAAAATCTGATACGCCTTGATCGCCAGCAGCAGCGGGAAGATGTAGGCAAAATAGCCGAGCACCATGAACAGGATGTCCGCACTGTAGGCGCCCGCAGGCCCGCCAAAGTTCTGCACATCCACCACGCGGCTATTGTGGCTCCAGCCGGGGTCGTCCTTACCGTAGGTCAGCAAGGCCATCATCATGAACAGGCATAGAGCGCCAATAGCGAGCAATGCACCTTCCTTGAGCCGGTAGTGCAATTGCTGACGCCAGAGTGGAACTGTTTTAGGTGCTGCTGTGGATTTCTTCAAAACGCGTCTTTTCCTGCGCCTGTGGCGCGCCCAACAATTGATTGACTGCAAAATACTGCTCAATTCGAGCAGGTGACAATTTCAGACATGAAACTGGACTAGCCTTGCACACAGCCTTGTAATATGACTCGTCACCCCAAGACCAGCCCGCCAGGGAGTGAGGCGAATGTTGTGCAGTTTAGAACAGCTCAAACAGGCGGGCCATTGTACGGGTTTAAGCCGTGGATGCCACGCTGACGCCAGCGCCGGGCGCGATCATCATGTGCCCGCCCGAGAGCCGCCAATTTGAGCATGCATTGCCTTGTGTGACAAAGACTTATAGCGCTGTCGCGACAGCCACGGATCCGCTCGACTCAGACCGCGGCAACGCGACAGAGTTGCAGCCCCCCTCCCCTCTTCTGTAAGACCGATTGCCATGCTGACCTGGTTAAAACGCGACACCCTGACATTCCCGCCACTGACAACGGCCATGCGCGAACCCAATGGCTTGCTCGCCGCCGGCGGCGATCTGTCCCCTGACCGGCTGATCCAGGCCTATCGCCATGGCTGCTTCCCGTGGTTTTCCGAAGGCCAGCCGATACTCTGGTGGTCGCCAGACCCGCGCACGGTGTTATTTCCGCAAGAGCTGCATATCTCGCGCAGCCTGGCAAAACTATTGCGCCAGCAACGTTACCACGTGACGTTCGACCGCGACTTCGAAGGGGTTATTCGAGCCTGCGCCGAACCGCGAAGCTATGCCGACGGCACGTGGATTACCGAAAAAATGCAAGATGCCTACATCGAGCTTCACGCACGCGGCCACGCGCACTCGGTAGAAGTCTGGGACAACGGCGAACTGGTTGGCGGCTTGTACGGCCTGGCGATGGGCCAATTGTTTTTTGGCGAGTCCATGTTCAGCCGCGCAGACAACGCCTCAAAAGTGGGGTTTGCGACGCTGGTCAGTCACTTGAAGGCCTGGGGCTTTGTGCTGATTGACTGCCAGATGCCGACCAATCACCTCGAAAGCCTGGGCGCCCGCTCAATCCCACGACAACAATTCGCCGATTACCTACACAAACATCTCGATCTACCTACAAACGCAGAGTGGGTTTGATAGGCGAGTTTTGCTGGCTGGCTTACACTTAATTCAAAGATTTCCCTGAGGGCCCATCATGACCGAGCTGGCGCGCTTGAAGTTTTATGCCACTCAACCTCACGTTTGCAGCTACCTGCCCGATGAACAGGCGACCACGCTGTTCCTCGATCCCAGCCAGCCGATGGATGTGCAGGTCTATGCCGACTTGTCCGAAATGGGCTTTCGTCGCAGTGGCGACCACCTTTATCGACCCCATTGCGTGAATTGCGATGCGTGTACACCTGCGCGCATCCCGGTACAGACGTTTATCCCCAATCGCCAGCAAAAGCGTATTTTCAAACGCAATACCGACCTCCAGGTCAAGGCCGCCAAGCCCAGTTTTAGCGATGAGTACTTCGCCCTCTACAAGCGCTACATCGAACTACGGCATGCAGACGGCGACATGTACCCGCCAAGCCGTGAGCAATTTTCGACGTTTTTGGTGCGCGACTTGCCGTTCTCGACGTTTTACGAGTTTCGTCTCGACGGACGGTTACTGGCCGTGGCGGTCACTGACGTGCTGCCCAATGGTTTGTCGGCGGTGTATACCTTCTACGAGCCTGACGAAGAGCGCCGCAGCCTGGGCCGTTACGGGATTCTCTGGCAAATTGCCGAAACCCGCCGCCTGGGGCTGAATGCGCTGTACCTCGGGTACTGGATCAAGAACTGCAAAAAGATGAATTACAAGACTGAATATCGGCCCATTGAGCTGCTGATTAATCAGAGATGGAGCACTCTTTACTGAACCCCTTGGCTTAAACCCTACTTTTCGGGCACAATGCACGCCGCTTTTGCCTGGCGCAGTTGCACCGGGCCATTCACTGGACACCGAGGGCTTTACTGCATGTCGAAAGAAGACAGCTTCGAAATGGAAGGCACTGTCGTCGACACCCTGCCCAACACCATGTTTCGTGTGGAGTTGGAAAATGGGCACGTCGTAACCGCGCATATTTCCGGCAAGATGCGCAAGAACTACATTCGTATTCTTACCGGTGACAAAGTGCGCGTCGAACTGACGCCCTATGACTTGAGCAAAGGGCGCATCACTTACCGCGCTCGTTAATCAAGTCAATACAAGACGCCCGGCTCTGCCGGGCGCTTTTGTTTGCCTGCGATATGACGAACGCCTGGCCTGACTGTAGGAGCGAGCTTGCCTCGCGATCTCTTGATCTAAGCCCCCCTCACCCTAGCCCTCTCCCGCAGGAGAGGGAACCGATTGGGGGATGCTGAAGATACTCGCCGGCCTGCTTGCTACGCGACAGCGCGGCGTCGAAGACGAGGCGGCAGCTCCTACAGGGTTTACCTATAAAAAAAGCGCCTTTCGGCGCTTTTTTTATTTCACGGTCACATCAAGCCATTTCAACGTCTGTTTCAAACTCGAAGACCAACTCGCCGTCTTTGAGGTCGATGTTAACCACACCGCCGTGATCAGCCAGCTCACCAAAGAGAATCTCTTCAGCCAGTGGGCGCTTGATTTTGTCCTGAATCAGACGCGCCATCGGGCGGGCGCCCATGGTCACGTCGTAGCCGCCAGCCGCCAACCAGCCGCGCGCGGCATCGGTCACCACCAACTGCACGTGCTTGTCTTCCAACTGCACTTGCAACTCGGTGAGGAACTTGTCCACCACGTGTTTGATCACTTCATGGCTGAGGCGACCAAATTGAATGATGGTGTCCAGGCGGTTACGGAACTCAGGGGTGAAGCTCTTCTTGATCACTTCCATTGCATCGGTGGCGTGATCCTGCAAGGTAAAGCCGATCGAGGCCCGTGAAGCCGTCTCTGCACCCGCGTTCGTGGTCATGATGATGATCACGTTACGGAAGTCAGCCTTGCGCCCGTTGTTATCGGTCAGCGTGCCGTGGTCCATGACCTGCAGCAGCAGGTTGAAGACCTCAGGGTGCGCCTTCTCGATTTCATCCAGCAGCAGTACGCAGTGCGGTTGCTTGGTGATGGCTTCGGTGAGCAGGCCGCCCTGATCAAACCCGACATAGCCTGGAGGCGCACCGATCAGACGCGATACGGTGTGGCGCTCCATGTACTCGGACATATCAAAGCGAATCAGCTCGACGCCCAGCGCCTTGGACAACTGGCGCGCAGCTTCGGTTTTACCCACACCGGTCGGGCCTGCGAACAGGAACGAACCGACAGGCTTGTCTGGCGACTTGAGCCCGGCACGCGACAGCTTGATGGCCGTCGACAAGGAATCAATCGCCGCATCCTGACCAAACACCGTCAGCTTGAGGTCGCGCTCAAGGTTACGCAGCAGCTCTTTATCGGAGCTGGAGACGCTCTTAGGCGGAATACGGGCGATTTTCGCCACGATGTCTTCGACCTGTTGCACATCGATACGCAGAGCGCGTTTTTCAACCGGCTGCAGGCGCTGATACGCCCCCGCCTCGTCGATCACGTCAATGGCTTTGTCCGGCATGTGCCGGTCATTGATGTAGCGTGACGCCAGCTCGGCCGCCGCACGCAGGGCCTCATCAGTGTATTCAATACCGTGATGCTGCTCGAAACGCCCTTTAAGGCCACGCAGAATACCGATGGTGTCTTCAACCGAAGGTTCGGACACGTCGACTTTCTGGAAGCGCCGCGCCAGGGCACGGTCTTTTTCAAAGATCCCGCGAAATTCCTGGAACGTAGTCGAACCAATGCAACGGATCTCACCCGAGGACAGCAGGGGCTTGAGCAGGTTGGAAGCGTCCATTACGCCACCGGACGCCGCGCCCGCACCAATAATGGTGTGGATCTCGTCGATGAACAAAATGGCCTGCGGACGCTTTTTCAGCTCGCCGAGCAACGCCTTGAAGCGCTTCTCGAAATCGCCGCGGTACTTGGTGCCGGCCAGCAAGGCACCCAGATCCAGCGAATAGACGATGCTGTTGGCCAGCAGGTCCGGCACCTGGTTATCAACGATGCGCTTGGCCAGGCCTTCGGCAATCGCGGTTTTACCCACGCCCGCCTCGCCCACCAGCAGCGGGTTGTTTTTACGGCGACGCGCCAGAATCTGCGCAACGCGCTCAACTTCGTTTTCACGCCCCACCAGCGGATCAATCCGGCCCTGGCGAGCCAGCTCGTTCAGGTTGCTGGCGTAAGCATCCAGAGGATTGCTTGAAGACGACGACTCACCGCCCTCTTCATCCTGCATTTCGTTCTCGTTTTCAGCGTGATCGCCATGGCCCGGCACTTTGGAAATACCATGCGCGATGAAGTTGACCACATCGATGCGGGCAACGCTCTGCTGCTTGAGAAAGAACACCGCCTGGCTTTCTTGCTCACTGAAAATCGCCACCAGCACATTAGCGCCGGTAACTTCACGTTTGCCGGAGCTTTGTACGTGGAACACAGCGCGCTGCAAGACGCGTTGAAAACCCAGGGTTGGCTGAGTTTCACGGTCTTCATCGTGGACAGGGATCAGGGGGGTCGTGGAATCAATAAACTCTTGCAGGTCATGCTTGAGTTTGTCGAGGTTTGCGCCACAGGCGCGTAGAACGGTTGCGGCCGCCTCATTATCCAGAAGCGCTAGAAGGAGGTGCTCGACCGTCATGAACTCATGACGCTTTGAGCGTGCTTCCTTGAAGGCCAGATTGAGGGTGACTTCGAGCTCGCGATTTAACATGGCTTCACCTCATACCCAAGTGGTCGGCGTTAACCGTCCTTCTCGATTTCACAGAGTAGCGGATGCTGGCTTTCGCGTGCGTACTGGTTTACCTGCGCCGCCTTGGTCTCGGCGATGTCGCGGGTAAAGATGCCGCACACTGCCCGTCCTTCTGTATGAACGGCCAGCATGACCTTGGTCGCCAATTCGCGATTCAAGTTAAAAAACACCTCAAGCACTTCGACAACGAAATCCATGGGTGTGTAGTCATCGTTGAACAAAACCACCTTGTACATCGGCGGCGCCTGAAGCGCAGGCTTAGCCTCTTGCACAGCCAAGCCAGCGGAATCTTCGTCATCATAATCGGGCTGATCATGATTGGATGTTAGTCGAATCTGGCTGATTGCATGCATGGAAAGAAAGGTTCGTCTTTGATCGATTACAGTGATGGAGGCAGACGTAGCAAATTTCAACTGCGCCGCCGCGTGACCTTGACTATCGGTAAAACGGTGTTACAACCAATAGAACCCACAGTGGGTAATAAAGGTCCGTGCAGTCAACCATATTTCGTGGTTTCTGCGCGAGTGAACTGGATGATACTCCAGTGATGGAGTTGTTTGCAGCAGAGGGAGATGAGTATGCAAGGCAAGGTCAAGTGGTTTAACAACGCCAAAGGCTTCGGCTTTATCAATACGGAAGCCAAGGAAGGCATCGACGAGCATGGACATCCAATCGACTTCTTCGCCCATTTTTCCGCCATTCAGATGGACGGCTACAAAACGCTGAAAGCAGGCCAGCCTGTCAGCTTTGAAATCATTCAAGGGCCCAAAGGCCTGCACGCTGTGGCAATCACCGACGCCAAGGTGCTGACGCCGCAACCCGTGACTGCATCAGGGGCCACCCGCCTGTCGGTCTGAGCCCGCGAGCACAGCCCGTCATGAAGAACGGCCGATTCTCACACACGAATCGGCCGTTTTTTTATTGCACTTGCCGCCATGCACGTGCACACCCCACCTTCAAAACCCCAGAAAAACCCCGTAAACACGGGCGCATCAGGCCAAAACCAAGGGCATTTTGCCGCAGGTTCTTAGACCAATTGATGATTTGTGTTAGGCCACCCCCCTCGCAGCAACCTTAGTGACCTATGTATACTGCGCCGGTGACCACGGAGTCACTCAGCAACACCTACTGGAATGAGTCTTTCAGGCCTAGAAAGGCTGAGCCGTTACCCCGGCTCGACCGCTTGACGCTCTACTGATGCATTCACATCACAGCGAAGAACCTCGACTTTCGGCTCATTGTTCACTGTGTACGAAAGCGCCTACCCTGCGCATCTCGAGTATCTGAGCACGCTCAGCAAAGAAGAGAGTTAATCCGAAATGCCCAACCGTTCGAAGATCATCTACACCTTCACCGACGAAGCTCCGGCGCTCGCCACCTATTCACTGCTGCCTATCATCGAGGCTTTCACCGCCAGCGCTGATATTGACGTTGAGACGCGCGACATCTCTTTGGCAGGCCGCATCCTCGCCAGCTTCCCCGAGCAATTGGGTGACAAGGCCGTAGCAGACCACCTCGCCGAACTGGGCGCCCTGGCTGTTACCCCTGAAGCCAACATCATCAAGCTGCCTAACATCAGCGCCTCGGTTCCTCAGCTGCAAGCTGCCATCAAGGAACTGCAAGCACAGGGCTTCAACATCCCTGACTACCCGGACACCGCGACGACTGACGCCGAGAAAGACATCAAGGCGCGTTACAGCAAAGTCATGGGCAGCGCCGTAAACCCGGTACTGCGCGAAGGCAACTCGGACCGCCGCGCACCACTGTCGGTTAAAAACTACGCTCGCAAGCACCCGCACAAAATGGGCGCCTGGGCTGCAGACTCCAAGTCCCACGTGGCTCACATGAGCGAAGGCGACTTCTATGGCAGCGAAAAAGCGGCCCTGATCGAAGCCCCGGACAGCGTTAAAATCGAACTGATCGCTCAAGACGGCACCACTACCGTCCTGAAGGAAAAAACCGCCGTACAAGCCGGCGAGATCATCGATTGCTCCGTCATGAGCAAAAATGCCCTGCGCAAGTTCGTAGCGGCCGAAATCGAAGACGCCAAGAAACAAGGCGTGCTGTTCTCGGTTCACTTGAAAGCCACCATGATGAAGGTTTCCGACCCGATCATGTTTGGTCAGATCGTGGCTGAGTTCTACAAGGACGCGCTGGCCAAACACGCCGACGTCCTGAAAGAAATCGGTTTCAACCTGAACAACGGTATCGGCGACCTGTACGCCCGCATCAAGGCACTGCCAGCCGAGAAGCAAGCTGAAATCGAAGCTGACATCCAGGCTGTCTACGCCAACCGTCCTGCTCTGGCGATGGTCAACTCTGACAAAGGCATCACCAACCTGCACGTACCTAGCGACGTGATTGTTGACGCCTCGATGCCAGCGATGATTCGTGATTCCGGCAAGATGTGGAACACCGAAGGCCAACTGCAAGACACCAAGGCCATCATCCCGGATCGTTGCTACGCAACCATCTACCAGGCCACCATCGAAGACTGCAAAAAGCACGGCGCTTTCGATCCGACCACCATGGGCAGCGTGCCAAACGTTGGCCTGATGGCGCAAAAAGCCGAAGAGTACGGCTCGCACGACAAAACCTTCCAGATCAAAACCCCTGGCGTTGTTCGGGTAACCGACAGCAACGGCAACGTGCTGATGGAGCAAAAGGTTGAGGAAGGCGACATCTGGCGCATGTGCCAGGCCAAAGACGCGCCGATCCGCGACTGGGTCAAACTGGCCGTTAACCGCTCCCGCGCCAGCAACACCCCGGCTGTATTCTGGCTGGACCCTAAGCGTGCCCACGACGCAGAAATGATCAAGAAGGTTGAAACCTACCTGAAAGATCACGACACCAGCGGTCTGGACATTCGCATCATGTCGCCTGTAGACGCCATGAAGTTCACCCTGGAGCGCACCCGTGCCGGCCTGGACACCATCTCGGTAACCGGCAACGTACTGCGCGACTACCTGACTGACCTGTTCCCGATCATGGAACTGGGAACCAGCGCCAAAATGCTCTCGATCGTCCCGCTGATGAATGGCGGCGGCCTGTTCGAAACTGGCGCAGGCGGTTCGGCACCCAAGCACGTGCAACAACTGCTGGAAGAAAACTTCCTGCGTTGGGACTCGCTGGGTGAGTTCCTGGCACTGGCTGCTTCCCTGGAGCACCTGGGCACCACCTACAACAACGCAAAAGCGTTGGTGTTGGCCAAAACCCTGGACCAGGCCACTGGCCAGTTCCTCGACAACAACAAATCGCCATCGCGCAAAGTCGGCAACATCGACAACCGCGGCAGCCACTTCTACCTGGCGCTGTACTGGGCTCAAGCCCTGGCGGCCCAAACTGAAGACAAAGAGCTGCAAGCCCTGTTTGCCCCAGTGGCAAAAGCCATGACCGAGAACGAGGCAAAAATCGTTGCCGAACTCAACGCCGTGCAGGGCAAGCCTGTGGACATCGGTGGTTACTACCACGCCGACGCCGACAAGGTGAGCACCGTAATGCGCCCTAGCGCCACGCTGAACGAGATCATCGCTTCTCTGGTGTAAGAGCAACTGGCAACAGCACAGACCCCGGCCCACGACGCCGGGGTTTGTGTTTTTACGGGCCATACAAACCCTGTGGGAGCGGGCTTGCTCGCGATAGCATCAGCGCGTAAAAAGCACAGACTGAAGCGCCTGCATCGCGAGCAAGCCCGCTCCCACAGGGGATATGCATCCACCAATAAACCGAGACCTTCACATGGAATGGAAACCCCACATCACCGTCGCCACGGTCGTTGAAGACAATGGCCGTTTTTTGATGGTCGAGGAGTACAGCGGCGAGCGCGCCGTTCTTAACCAGCCCGCCGGGCACCTGGACCCGAACGAAACCCTGATTGAAGCAGCGATCCGCGAAACCCTCGAAGAAACCGGCTACGACGTCGAGCTGACCGGGATCATCGGCATTTACTTGTACACCGCCCCAAGCAACGGCGTGACGTATCAGCGCGTATGCTTTGCCGGCAAAGCTGTCAAACATCACCCCGAATACACCCTGGACACCGGCATCATCGGCCCGCAATGGCTGACCCGCGACGAGCTGATAGCGCAACGCCAGCGCTGGCGCAGCGAGCTGAGCTTGCAGTGCATCGACGATTATCTGAGCGGCCAATTGTTCGACCTCACGTTAATCCGCCCTTCGGTTTAGCCTTGAGCGCTCGGGCCTGATAGAATCGCGTCCTTTTTCAAGGCACTCATTGAAACCCTATGCGTGATCCAGCCTTAGTCGCCCCCGAACAACAGCGCGTCATCGTCGGCATGTCCGGCGGTGTAGACTCTTCCGTTTCCGCCGTTCTGCTCATGGAGCAGGGCTATCAGGTGGAAGGCCTGTTCATGAAGAACTGGGAGGAAGACGACGGAACGGATTACTGCACCGCCATGGATGACCTGGCAGACGCCCAGGCCGTGTGCGACAAAATTGGCATCAAGCTGCACACTGCCAACTTTGCCGCCGAATACTGGGACAACGTGTTTGAGCACTTCCTGGCCGAATACAAGGCCGGGCGCACGCCCAACCCGGACATCCTGTGCAACCGCGAAATCAAGTTCAAGGCGTTCCTCGACTATGCCCTGATGCTCGGCGCAGATCTGATCGCTACCGGCCACTACGTGCGCCGTCGTGACATTGACGGCCGCACAGAGCTGCTCAAGGGCCTCGACCCGAACAAGGACCAGAGCTATTTCCTGCACGCCGTCGGTGGTGAGCAGATTGCCAAGACCTTGTTCCCGGTAGGCGAACTGGAAAAACCGGAAGTGCGCCGCATTGCCGAGAAACACGGCCTGGCCACCGCCAAAAAGAAAGACTCCACCGGTATCTGCTTTATTGGCGAGCGCCGCTTCAGCGACTTCCTCAAGCAGTACCTGCCCGCGCAGCCGGGTGAAATCAAAACCACCGAAGGTGAAGTCATCGGCCGCCACCACGGCCTGATGTACCACACCATCGGCCAACGCCAGGGCCTGGGCATCGGCGGCCTCAAAGACGCCAGTGACGAGCCGTGGTACGTGCTGATCAAAGACCTTGAGCACAACGAGCTGATCGTTGGCCAGGGCAATGACCACCCGTGGCTGTTCTCCCGCGCCCTGCTCGCCTCAGAGATCTATTGGGTCAACCCGATCGACCTGAGCAGCCCGCTGCGCCTGACCGCCAAGGTCCGCTATCGCCAGAGCGACCAGCCGTGCACCCTTGAAAAAACCGCTACCGGCTATCGCGCCACCTTCGACGACCCGCAACGCGCGGTCACCCCCGGCCAGTCCGTGGTGTTTTACGACGGTGAAGTGTGCCTGGGCGGCGGCGTGATCGAAGTGGCCGAGCCGTGGACCAGCAAGGGCCACCGCGCATGAACCCGATTCAGGAGCAACTGGTAGCCTTGGGCGGCGTGTTTTTTGCCGCGGTGCTGGTCGACAAGATCGCCAAGACCGGCCAGATCAGCGAAGCCGACCTGGCCTGCATGCTGGGCAGCCTGCTGGTACGCGACCCCAAGGACACCCTTGAGGTCTATGGCGGTGACGACAGCAACCTGCGCGAAGGCTATCGGGCACTGATTGGCGCCCTTGAGCGCGACCCGAACACCCTGCAGCGCGAGCCGCTGCGCTACGCCCTGTCGATGCTCGGGCTTGAGCGTCAACTGGCCAAGCGCGATGACATGCTTGAGCTGATTGGCAAGCGCCTGCCGCAAATCCAGTCCCAGGTTGAGCATTTCGGCCCCGCCCACGAAAACGTGGTGGCGGCCTGCGGCGGGCTGTATCAGGACACCCTGAGCACCCTGCGTCAGCGCATCCAGGTACATGGCGACATGCGCAACCTGCAACAACCTAACAATGCGGCAAAAATTCGCGCGCTATTGCTGGCCGGTATTCGTTCCGCGCGGCTGTGGCGCCAATTGGGCGGTCATCGCTGGCAGCTGGTTTTCAGCCGCCGCAAGCTGCTCAAAGAGCTTTATCCGATGCTGCGTGGCAACTGAAACACGCCAGTACGAACACGTTGCAACCTCGTTACGCGTAAGACGCCGGTCAGTTGGCAGCGGACCGGCTGTTTTTTTCATGTATGATACGCGCCCCATTTCGTTGCCCGACTGTCCGAGAACACCCCATGCAGCTCTCTTCGCTCACTGCGGTTTCCCCTGTTGACGGCCGCTACGCCGGCAAAACCCAGGCCCTGCGCCCAATTTTCAGCGAGTACGGCCTGATCCGTGCCCGCGTTCTGGTTGAAGTTCGCTGGCTCCAGCGCCTGGCCGCTCACGCTGCCATCCCTGAAGTCCCGGCCTTTTCCGCCGAAGCCAACGCCGTTCTGAACGAACTGGCCGAAAACTTCTCTCTGGAGCACGCCGAGCGCGTCAAAGAGATCGAGCGCACCACCAACCACGACGTTAAAGCCATTGAGTACCTGCTCAAGGAACAGGCCGCCAAGCTGCCTGAGCTGGCTAACGTCAGTGAGTTCATCCACTTTGCCTGCACCAGCGAGGACATCAACAACCTGTCCCACGCCCTGATGCTGCGCGAAGGCCGTGATGACGTGATGCTGCCGCTGATGCGCCAGACCGCCCAAGCCATCCGCGAACTGGCCATCCGTTTCGCTGACGTGCCCATGCTGTCGCGCACCCACGGCCAACCGGCTTCGCCTACCACCCTGGGCAAAGAACTGGCCAACGTGGTGTACCGCCTGGAGCGTCAAATCGCTCAAGTCGCTGCAGTACCTCTGCTGGGCAAAATCAACGGCGCTGTCGGCAACTACAACGCCCACCTGTCGGCCTACCCGCAGATCGACTGGGAAGCCAACGCCCGCGCCTTCATCGAAGACGAGCTGGGCCTGGGCTTCAACCCGTACACCACGCAAATCGAACCACACGACTACATTGCCGAGCTGTTTGACGCCATTGCGCGCTTCAACACCATCCTGATCGACTTCGACCGTGATATCTGGGGCTACATCTCCCTGGGCTACTTCAAGCAGCGCACCATCGCGGGCGAAATCGGTTCGTCGACCATGCCGCACAAGGTCAACCCGATCGACTTCGAAAACTCCGAAGGCAACCTGGGTATCGCCAACGCCTTGTTCCAGCACCTGGCCAGCAAACTGCCAATCTCCCGCTGGCAGCGCGACCTGACCGACTCCACCGTACTGCGTAACCTCGGTGTCGGCTTCGCCCACAGCGTGATCGCATACGAAGCCAGCCTCAAAGGCATCAGCAAGCTTGAGCTGAACGCTCAAAAAATCGCTGCTGACCTGGACGCGTGCTGGGAAGTATTGGCCGAGCCAATCCAGACCGTGATGCGTCGCTACAACATTGAAAACCCGTACGAGAAGCTCAAAGAGCTGACGCGCGGCAAGGGCATCAGCCCTGAAGCACTGCAAACGTTCATCGACGGTCTTGAAATGCCGGAAGCGGCCAAGGCCGAGCTGAAGCTGCTGACGCCTGCCAACTACATTGGCAACGCGGTCGAGCAAGCCAAGCGTATCTGATCGCTGCAACGACCTATTAACGCCCGGCCGTGCCGGGCGTTTTTATTCCTGATTACAAAGCGCATTTTTTCAATAGGTTACACATGAATCCTGATACTCCTCTTCAACTTCTGGGCGGCATCACGGCGCGCGAGTTCATGCGCGACTACTGGCAGAAGAAACCACTGCTGATCCGCCAGGCAATTCCTGACTTCGAAAGCCCTATCGATGCCGACGAACTGGCCGGTCTGGCGCTGGAAGAAGAAGTCGAATCGCGCCTGATCATCGAGCACGGCGAGCGCCCATGGGAACTGCGCCGCGGCCCGTTCGCAGAAGACGAATTCGGCAAACTGCCAGAGCGCGAGTGGACCCTGCTGGTTCAGGCCGTTGACCAGTTCGTACCGGAAGTCGGTGAACTGCTGGAAAACTTCCGCTTCCTGCCAAGCTGGCGCATCGATGACGTAATGATCAGCTATGCAGCCCCGGGCGGCAGCGTTGGCCCGCACTTCGACAATTACGACGTGTTCCTGCTGCAAGGCCACGGCAAACGTCATTGGCAGATCGGCCAGATGTGCGACGCCGACAGCAAGCTGCTGGAACATGCCGACCTGCGCATTCTGGCTGAGTTCGAGGCCACCGATGAGTGGACCCTGGAACCCGGCGACATGCTCTACCTGCCGCCACGCCTGGCCCACTGCGGCGTTGCCGTGGACGACTGCCTGACCTACTCGGTCGGTTTCCGTGCCCCGAGCGCAGCCGAAGTGCTGACTCACTTCACCGACTTCCTGAGCCAGTATCTGCCAGACGAAGACCGCTACACTGACGCCGACGCGCAACCTGTAAGCGATCCGCACCAGATTCAGCACGACGCTCTGGGCCGCCTGAAGAACCTGCTGACAGAGCACATGAGCGACGAGCGCATGCTGCTGACCTGGTTCGGCCAGTTCATGACCGAGCCACGCTACCCGGAACTCGTGGTCGGCCCGGAACTCGAAGAGCCCGAGCTGATCGACAGCCTGGAACAGGGCGCTATCCTGATCCGCAATCCGAGCGCACGCCTGGCCTGGTCTGAAGTGGACGAAGACCTGCTGTTGTTCGCCAGCGGCCAAAGCCGCCTGTTGCCGGGTAAACTGCGCGAATTGCTGAAAATGATTTGCGCGGCCGATGCCCTGCACAGTGATAACCTCGGCCCATGGCTGGCCGATGAAGACGCAAGCAACCTGCTCTTCGAGCTGGTTAAACAAGGAAGCCTGGGGTTTGCTGATGAATAAGACTCACGTAAGTGTCGCCGACTGGAAAAAGGACAACTCCGATATTCGACGCATTCGTGAGGCAGTGTTTATTGCCGAACAACAAGTCCCGCCAGAGCTTGAGTGGGACGCAGACGACGCAGATGCCGTGCATTTTCTGGCTTATGAGGGCGACTTTCCGATTGGCACTGCCCGGCTGTTGCCGGACGGCCACATTGGCCGGGTGTCTGTCCTCAAAGACTGGCGTGGCCTCAAAGTGGGCGACGCTTTGATGCAGGCCGCGATCAACGAAGCTGAAAAGCGCGGCCTCAAAAAGCAGCAGCTCAGCGCGCAAGTGCACGCCACGTCGTTTTATGAACGCCTGGGTTTCAAAATCGTCAGCGAGGAATTCCTCGAAGCAGGCATTCCGCACGTTGATATGGAACGCGGTAGCTAACCACTACGCCCACCTTTGTGGGAGCGGGCTTGCTCGCGATACGGATAACGCTGCTTTGCAGAAAGAATGAGTCGTCTGCATCGCGAGCAAGCCCGCTCCCACATGCGTGACAACAAAACGCCCTGCCATCTTCGGATCGCAGGGCGTTTTGCTATCTGCCACACTCCGGGGATACTTTTCACGTATTGCGGAGATAACGGACATGTCCCTACGCACCTTCATCGCCAGCCTGCTCATGGCCTTCAGCATTAGCGCACTGGCCGATACCAAAGTCATCACCTTACAAAACCGCACCAGCGCCGATCTACTGCCGATTGCGCAGAACTTTATAGGTAAAAACGGCAAAGTCAGCGCCTACGGCAACCAACTGATTGTCGAAGCAGCCCCCTCAAAAATTCAAAATCTGGAAAACCTGCTGGCGCAACTCGACACCCCCGCCAAGCGCTTGCTGATTACGGTCGACACCCGCGACAACAGCCTGCCCGAATCCAATTCAGACACCCGCGTGATCAGCACCGCCAGCCGTGAAGGTGGCATTCAGCAAATCGAGGCCACTGAAGGTGTGCCCGCGCAAATCCAGATCGGCCAGAGCGTGCCCCTCACCAGCACCCAGACAGACGCCTATGGCCGACTGCTCACACAGACCGAATACCGCGATGTCACCCAGGGTTTTTTCGTCACTGCCACCGTCACAGGTGAAACGGTACACCTCGCGATCAGCACGCATCTGGACAGCATGAGCCAGGAGCGTCCCGATGTAGTGAACATGCAAAATGCCAACACACAGATCAGCGGACCCCTCGGCCAGTGGATCACCGTGGCAGGCAGCAGCAACCAGAGCCAGACTCAAAATAACGCTACAACCCTTACGTACTCTACTCAAGGGCGCAACGACATGACGGTACGGGTCAAAGTCAACACTCTCGACCAGAGGACCCAAAACTGACTGACGGGTCGTATTAGACTAAATATGTAGTGCCGTGAAAAAAGCACTACAAAGTGTTTGACGACACAAAAATGCAAAGGCATGATGGCCCCGCTCCCGCCAATCAGAGCCCCGGAAAAGGGCCCTGGATGACTCTTGGCGAGCAGCCATTCACGCACTTACACAAACACAATTGCTGTGTGCTGGCGGAGCAAATTTTTCAACCCAGACCTATGCGACGAGGTTTATCTCCATGGCACTGACACGCGAACAGCAAATTGCAGCCCTTGAAAAAGACTGGGCCGAAAACCCACGCTGGAAAGGCGTGAAACGCGATTATTCCGCTGCTGACGTGGTCCGCCTGCGTGGTTCGGTTCAACCCGAGCACACCTTTGCAAAATTGGGCGCTGACAAGCTGTGGAAACTGGTGACACAGGGCGCACACCCGTCCTTCCGTCCTGAGAAAGATTTCGTCAACTGCATGGGCGCCCTGACCGGGGGCCAGGCAGTTCAACAGGTTAAAGCCGGCATCCAGGCTATCTACCTGTCGGGTTGGCAAGTGGCAGCAGACAACAACTCTGCTGAATCCATGTACCCCGATCAGTCGCTGTACCCGGTGGACTCGGTTCCAACCGTGGTCAAGCGCATCAACAACTCGTTCCGTCGTGCCGACCAGATCCAGTGGAAAGCCGGCAAAAACCCGGGCGACGCAGGTTACATCGACTACTTCGCTCCTATCGTGGCAGACGCTGAAGCCGGTTTCGGCGGCGTACTGAACGCTTACGAACTGATGAAGAACATGATCGAAGCAGGCGCCGCCGGCGTTCACTTCGAAGACCAACTGGCCTCGGTGAAAAAATGCGGCCACATGGGCGGCAAAGTACTGGTTCCTACCCAGGAAGCCGTACAAAAGCTGACTGCAGCGCGTCTGGCTGCTGACGTGGCTGGCGTACCGACCATCATCCTGGCCCGTACCGACGCTAACGCCGCAGACCTGCTGACTTCTGACTGCGACCCGTACGACCAGCCGTTCGTGTCTGGCGAACGCACCAAAGAAGGCTTCTACAAAGTACGTGCAGGCCTGGACCAAGCCATTGCCCGCGGCCTGGCCTACGCCCCTTACGCCGATCTGATCTGGTGTGAAACCGCCAAACCGGACCTGGACGAAGCACGCCGCTTTGCCGAAGCGATCAAAAAGGAATACCCGGACCAACTGCTGTCGTACAACTGCTCGCCTTCCTTCAACTGGAAGAAAAACCTGGACGACGCGACCATCGCCAAGTTCCAGCGCGAATTGTCAGCCATGGGCTACAAGCACCAGTTCATCACCCTGGCCGGCATTCACAACATGTGGCACAGCATGTTCAACCTGGCGCACGACTACGCCCGCAACGACATGACCGCCTACGTGAAACTGCAAGAGCAGGAATTCGCTGACGCAGAAAAAGGCTACACCTTCGTGGCGCACCAACAAGAAGTGGGCACCGGCTACTTCGACGACATGACCACCGTTATTCAAGGTGGCTCTTCATCGGTAACCGCCCTGACCGGCTCAACCGAAGAAGAACAGTTCCACTGATAGCTACTCCTCAGTGATTGGCGCCCCGACTGGTTCGGGGCGTTTTTTTGTGTGCCCGAACAACCCTGTAGGAGCGAGCTTGTCTCGCGATCTTTTGATCTTTTAAAAGATCGCGAGGCAAGCTCGCTCCTACAGCGGGGTGAGCATTGACGAAAACCCTGACCCAGATCCATAAACTGAAACGTGAAGCAGGTTACAAAGCCAAGTTCAAAACTTGCCAAGTGCGTCTATATAAGCCAAGTTCAACGGGTTAACCGTACTGCGTCACAACAGCGCAGCGCTTAAACGATATTAATTATCATTTAGAGTTGCTTTTGTTGATTACCTGCGTCGTAAAACATAATCCTTGAAACACGCTGTAATCCACGGAACACAAGGCCTGCGTAGACTTTGAGGAGTGCTATACCACTAAAGGATTGAATTAATTCATCTTAGAAAATTTACTTGCTGGGTGTTTAGCCATAAAATCCCGGCAATCAATAGCGCTGCGACATATCGTCACTGCTTTATTACCTTTTTAAGCTCAGAGACCTTTGCTCTCTGTTAAGGATTTCCAGCATGCCCGAAGCGACAGGACTCATAGCCCACAACTGGGGCTTTGCCATTTTCCTTCTCGGCGTTGTCGGCCTCTGTGCCTTCATGCTCGGCGTCTCCAGCCTCCTTGGGTCAAAAGCCTGGGGCCGCAGCAAAAACGAACCGTTCGAGTCCGGCATGCTGCCTACCGGTGGCGCCCGCTTGCGGCTCTCTGCAAAATTCTATCTGGTCGCGATGCTGTTCGTGATCTTCGATATCGAAGCCCTCTTTCTCTTTGCATGGTCTGTGTCTGTTCGCGAAAGCGGCTGGACCGGATTCGTCGAAGCTCTCGTTTTCATAGCAATTCTGTTGGCAGGCCTTGTCTACCTATTTCGGGTGGGTGCTCTTGATTGGGCACCGGAAGCTCGTCGTAAGCGGCAGGCCAAGCTGAAACAATGAGGCTTTGGCAATGCAATACGAACTCACCAGGATCGACCCGGATGCTCCTAACGAGCAATACCCGATCGGCAATCGGGAAACCGTTGCCGATCCGTTAGAAGATCAAGTCCACAAAAACATTTTCATGGGCAAGCTGGAAGACGTGCTGAACGGCACGGTCAACTGGGGGCGTAAAAACTCCTTGTGGCCGTACAACTTCGGCTTGTCGTGCTGCTACGTGGAAATGACCACCGCCTTCACGGCGCCCCACGACATCGCGCGCTTTGGCGCCGAAGTGATCCGAGCATCGCCGCGTCAGGCGGATTTCATGGTTATTGCCGGTACCTGCTTCATCAAGATGGCGCCGATCATTCAGCGTCTCTATGAGCAAATGCTTGAGCCTAAGTGGGTTATCTCCATGGGTTCTTGCGCCAACTCCGGTGGCATGTACGACATCTACTCCGTGGTTCAAGGGGTCGACAAGTTCCTGCCCGTGGACGTTTACGTGCCAGGCTGCCCACCCCGCCCAGAGGCTTTCCTGCAAGGCTTGATGCTCTTGCAAGAGTCGATTGGCCAGGAGCGTCGCCCACTTTCCTGGGTTGTCGGTGAACAAGGCGTGTACCGCGCCGAGATGCCGTCCCAAAAGGAACAGCGCCGCGAACAGCGTATTCAGGTCACTAACCTGCGCAGCCCCGACGAAGTCTGATCCAGCGCCGTTTCTATAAATAGAACGAAACACTGGCTTCATTCTTTACGTTGAACGAAAGCGATAAAAAAACCATGACTACAGGCTCCGCTCTGTACATCCCGCCTTACAAGGCTGACGACCAGGATGTGGTTGTCGAACTCAATACCCGTTTTGGCCCTGAAGCGTTCACCGCACAGGCCACACGCACCGGCATGCCGGTGCTTTGGGTTACCCGCGCAAAACTGGTTGAAGTACTGACCTTCCTGCGCAACCTGCCAAAACCTTACGTCATGCTCTATGACTTGCACGGTGTGGACGAACGTCTGCGCACCAAGCGTCAGGGCTTGCCATCGGGTGCAGACTTCACGGTCTTCTACCACCTGATGTCGCTTGAGCGTAATAGTGACGTAATGATCAAGGTTGCCTTGTCCGAGAGCGACCTCAGCCTGCCGACCATCACCGGTATCTGGCCAAACGCCAACTGGTATGAGCGTGAAGTCTGGGACATGTTCGGTATCGACTTTAAAGGTCACCCGCACCTGTCGCGCATCATGATGCCGCCGACCTGGGAAGGTCACCCGCTGCGCAAGGACTTCCCGGCGCGTGCGACCGAGTTCGATCCGTACAGCCTGACCCTGGCCAAAGTGCAACTGGAAGAAGAAGCTGCGCGCTTCCGTCCTGAAGACTGGGGCATGAAGCGTTCCGGCGAAAACGAGGACTACATGTTCCTCAACCTGGGCCCGAACCACCCTTCGGCTCACGGTGCCTTCCGTATCATCCTGCAACTGGACGGCGAAGAGATCGTCGACTGCGTGCCAGACATCGGCTACCACCACCGTGGTGCCGAGAAGATGGCCGAGCGCCAGTCCTGGCACAGCTTCATCCCGTACACCGACCGTATCGACTACCTCGGCGGCGTGATGAACAACCTGCCGTACGTGCTCTCGGTCGAGAAGCTCGCCGGGATCAAGGTGCCGGACCGGGTCGACACCATCCGCATCATGATGGCGGAGTTCTTCCGTATCACCAGCCACCTGCTGTTCCTGGGTACCTACATCCAGGACGTGGGCGCCATGACCCCGGTGTTCTTCACCTTCACCGACCGTCAGCGCGCTTACAAAGTGATCGAAGCCATCACCGGTTTCCGTCTGCACCCGGCCTGGTATCGCATCGGTGGCGTTGCCCACGACCTGCCAAATGGCTGGGAGCGTCTGGTCAAGGAATTCGTCGAGTGGATGCCAAAGCGTCTGGACGAATACCAAAAAGCCGCGCTGGACAACAGCATTCTGCGTGGCCGAACCATCGGCGTCGCCCAGTACAACACCAAAGAGGCCCTGGAATGGGGCGTCACCGGTGCTGGCCTGCGTTCCACCGGCTGCGACTTCGACGTACGTAAAGCGCGTCCGTACTCCGGTTACGAAAACTTCGAATTCGAAGTCCCGCTGGCAGCCAATGGCGATGCCTACGACCGCTGCATCGTGCGCGTCGAAGAAATGCGTCAGAGCCTGAAAATCATCGAGCAGTGCATGCGCAACATGCCGGCCGGCCCGTACAAGGCGGATCACCCGCTGACCACGCCGCCGCCTAAAGAGCGCACGCTGCAGCACATCGAGACCTTGATCACGCACTTCCTGCAAGTTTCGTGGGGCCCGGTCATGCCGGCCAACGAATCCTTCCAGATGATCGAAGCGACCAAGGGCATCAACAGTTACTACCTGACGAGCGATGGCGGCACCATGAGCTACCGCACCCGGATTCGCACCCCAAGCTTCGCCCATTTGCAGCAGATCCCTTCGGTGATCAAAGGCGAAATGGTCGCAGACTTGATTGCGTACCTGGGGAGTATCGATTTCGTTATGGCCGACGTGGACCGCTAAGCATGAACAGCACGCTTATCCAGACAGACCGTTTCGCCCTGAGCGAAACCGAGCGCTCGGCCATCGAGCACGAGATGCATCACTACGAAGATCCGCGCGCAGCGTCGATCGAAGCCCTGAAGATCGTTCAGAAAGAACGCGGCTGGGTGCCGGATGGCGCGGTATACGCCATCGGCGAACTGCTGGGCATCCCTGCCAGCGACGTTGAAGGCGTGGCCACGTTCTACAGCCAGATCTTCCGTCAGCCGGTGGGCCGGCACATCATTCGCGTGTGCGACAGCATGGTGTGCTACATCGGTGGCCACGAGTCGGTGGTCGGCGAAATCCAGAGCAAGCTGGGCATCGGCCTGGGCCAGACCACCCCGGACGGCCGCTTCACGCTGCTACCGGTGTGCTGCCTGGGCAACTGCGACAAGGCGCCGGCGTTGATGATCGACGACGACACATTCGGTGACGTGCAGCCTGCTGGCGTCGCTACGTTGTTGGAGGGCTACCCATGACCCTGACTTCTTTCGGCCCTGCCAACCGCATTGCGCGTTCGGCACAAACCCATCCGCTGACCTGGCGCCTGCGTGACGACGGCGAGCCTGTATGGCTCGACGAGTACCAGGCCAAAGACGGCTACGCGGCGGCGCGCAAAGCGTTCGCGGACATGGCGCAGGACGATATCGTCCAGACCGTGAAAGACGCGGGCCTCAAAGGTCGTGGTGGTGCGGGCTTCCCCACGGGCGTGAAGTGGGGGCTGATGCCTAAAGACGAATCCATGAACATCCGTTACCTGCTGTGTAACGCCGATGAAATGGAACCCAACACCTGGAAAGACCGCATGCTGATGGAGCAACTGCCCCATCTGCTGATCGAAGGCATGCTGATCAGTGCCCGCGCGCTCAAAACCTACCGTGGCTACATCTTCCTGCGCGGTGAATACACCACCGCCGCCGTGCACCTGCGTCGTGCGGTCGAAGAAGCCAAGGCAGCCGGCCTGCTGGGCAAGAACATCCTCGGTTCGGGCTTTGACTTCGAACTGTTCGTGCACACCGGCGCCGGGCGTTACATCTGCGGCGAAGAAACCGCACTGATCAACTCCCTCGAAGGCCGTCGCGCCAACCCGCGTTCCAAGCCGCCCTTCCCGGCCGCTGTGGGCGTATGGGGCAAGCCGACCTGCGTGAACAACGTAGAAACCCTGTGCAACGTACCGGCCATCATTGGCAACGGCGTTGACTGGTACAAATCCCTCGCCCGCGAAGGCAGCGAAGACCACGGCACCAAGCTGATGGGCTTCTCCGGCAAAGTGAAGAACCCTGGCCTGTGGGAACTGCCGTTCGGCGTCACCGCACGCGAACTGTTCGAAGACTACGCCGGTGGCATGCGCGACGGCTTCAAGCTCAAGTGCTGGCAGCCAGGCGGCGCCGGTACCGGCTTCCTGCTGCCAGAGCACCTGGACGCACAAATGTACGCCGGCGGCATCGGCAAAGTCGGTACCCGTATGGGTACGGGCCTGGCGATGGCGGTGGACGACAGCGTCAACATGGTGTCCCTGTTGCGCAACATGGAACAGTTCTTTGCCCGTGAATCGTGCGGTTTCTGCACCCCTTGCCGTGATGGTTTGCCCTGGAGCGTCAAGCTCTTGATGGCACTCGAGAAAGGCGAAGGTCAGCCCGGCGATATCGAGACCCTGCTGGGTCTGGTCGGTTTCCTCGGCCCAGGCAAGACCTTCTGTGCTCACGCACCGGGCGCCGTGGAGCCATTGGGCAGCGCGATCAAGTACTTCCGTCCAGAGTTCGAAGCCGGTATTGCGCAAGCAAAACCTGGCGCCGTACCGCTGGCTCGCCCGATTGTAATCGGCGCGTAACGCTTTGACTGAGGGTGGTCCGTGCCACCCTTTGATCGTTCGATGACGCCGTAAAGGCTGTGTTGATTCGAACGCATAACAAGATTCCATTAGCCACGCCCGCTGACACCGGGCCAACGAAGAACTTTGAACCATGGCCACTATCCACGTAGACGGCAAAGAGCTCGAAGTCGATGGGGCAGACAACCTGTTACAGGCCTGTTTGTCGCTAGGACTCGATATTCCGTATTTCTGCTGGCACCCTGCCCTGGGCAGCGTCGGCGCCTGCCGCCAGTGCGCAGTCAAGCAGTACACCGACGAGAACGACACCCGTGGTCGTATCGTCATGTCCTGCATGACCCCGGCCACTGACGGAAGCTGGATTTCCATCGAAGACGAAGAAGCGAAAGTGTTTCGCGCCAGCGTCGTCGAATGGCTGATGACCAACCACCCGCACGACTGCCCTGTGTGCGAGGAAGGCGGTCACTGCCACCTGCAAGACATGACCGTGATGACCGGCCACAACGAGCGCCGTTATCGCTTCACCAAGCGCACCCACCAGAACCAGGAACTCGGCCCGTTCATCGCTCACGAGATGAACCGCTGCATCGCCTGCTATCGCTGCGTGCGCTACTACAAAGACTACGCAGGCGGCACCGACCTGGGTGTGTTCGGCGCTCACGATAACGTGTACTTCGGTCGCGTTGAAGACGGCGTGCTCGAAAGCGAGTTCTCCGGCAACCTCACCGAGGTCTGCCCGACCGGTGTGTTCACCGACAAGACTCACTCCGAGCGCTACAACCGTAAGTGGGACATGCAATTCGCGCCAAGCATCTGCCACGGTTGCTCCAGCGGCTGCAACATCAGCCCGGGCGAACGTTATGGCGAGCTGCGCCGCATCGAAAACCGTTTCAACGGCTCGGTGAACCAGTACTTCCTGTGCGACCGTGGCCGTTTCGGTTATGGCTACGTCAACCGCACTGACCGTCCACGTCAGCCGCTGCTGGCCGACGGCACCAAGCTGGGCCTCGACGCTGCGCTGGACAAAGCGGCTGAACTGCTGCGCGGTCGCAACATCGTCGGCATCGGTTCGCCACGTGCCAGCCTCGAAAGCAACTACGCGTTGCTTGAGCTGGTCGGTGCCGAGCACTTCTACTCCGGCATCGAAGCCGCTGAGCTGGAGCGCATCCGCCTGGTGCTGCAAGTACTCAAAGACAGCCCGCTGCCAGTGCCTAACCTGCGCGAGATCGAAGATCACGACGCAGTCTTCGTGCTGGGTGAAGACCTGACCCAGACCGCCGCCCGTATGGCGCTGTCGCTGCGTCAATCGGTCAAGGGCAAAGCTGAAGACATGGCCGACGCCATGCGCGTTCAGCCTTGGCTCGACGCTGCGGTGAAAAACATCGGCCAGCACGCGTTGAACCCGCTGTTTATCGCCAGCCTGGCTGAAACCAAGCTCGATGACGTGGCTGAAGAGTGTGTACACGCTGCCCCTGAAGACCTGGCGCGCATCGGTTTCGCCGTGGCTCACGCCATTGACGCCAGCGCTCCGGCCGTACCTGGCCTGGACGCCGAAGCCCTTGAGCTGGCCCAGCGCATCGCTGACGCCCTGCTCGCGGCCAAACGCCCACTGATCGTGGCCGGTACTTCGCTGGGCTCCAAGGCCCTGATCGAAGCCGCAGGCAACATCGCCAAGGCCCTGCACCTGCGTGAAAAAGCCGGCTCCATCAGCCTGGTAGTGCCAGAGGCCAACAGCCTCGGCCTGGCCATGCTCGGCGGTGATTCGGTTGATGCGGCGCTGCAAGCCGTTATCGACGGCAAAGCCGATGCCATCGTGGTGCTGGAAAACGACCTGTTCACCCGTGTTGACGCGATCAAGGTCAATGCGGCACTGGACGCTGCCAAAGTCGTCATCGTTGCCGATCATCAAAAGACCGCGACCACAGACCGCGCTGACCTGGTTCTGCCAGCCGCCAGCTTCGCCGAAGGCGACGGTACCCTGGTCAGCCAGGAAGGCCGCGCCCAGCGCTTCTTCCAGGTCTACGAGCCGCGCTACCTGGATTCGAGCATTTTGATCCACGAAGGCTGGCGCTGGTTGCACGCCCTGCGCAGCACCCTGCTGAACAAGCCGGTTGACTGGACGCTGCTGGACCACGTGACTCAAGCCACTGCCGCCAGCACCCCGGAACTGGCCCAGATCGTTGATGCTGCGCCGTCCGCTGCGTTCCGTATCAAAGGTTTGAAGCTGGCCCGTGAACCGCTGCGTTACAGCGGCCGCACGGCCATGCGCGCCAACATCAGCGTGCACGAGCCACGCATTCCACAAGACCCGGACACCGCGTTCGCGTTCTCGATGGAAGGCTACTCGGGCTCGGTAGAACCGCGTAAACAAGTGCCGTTCGCCTGGTCGCCGGGCTGGAACTCGCCACAAGCGTGGAACAAGTTCCAGGACGAAGTCGGTGGTCATATCCGCGCTGGCGACCCGGGCACCCGCCTGATCGAAAGCAAAGGTGATGCACTGAGCTGGTCCGCCAACATTCCGGGCGCGTTCAACCCGGCACGTGGCACCTGGCAAGTGGTGCCGTTCTATCACCTGCTGGGCAGCGAAGAGAACTCTTCGAAAGCCGCGCCGGTGCAAGAGCGTATCCCTGCCGCTTACGTGGCCCTGGCCAAGTCCGAAGCCGACCGTCTGGGTGTCAACGACGGCGCGCTGCTGAGCTTGAACGTGGCTGGCCTGACCCTGCGTCTGCCGCTGCGTATCAATGAAGAGCTGGGTGCAGGTCTGGTGGCATTGCCAGCCGGTCTGCCAGGTATTCCGCCCGCTATCTTTGGCCTTACCGTTGACGGTTTGCAGGAGGCAGCCCAATGAGCTGGTTTACGCCTGAAGTGATCGACGTGATCATCACGGTGGTGCAGGCCATCGTGATCCTGCTCGCCGTGGTGGTGTGCGGCGCGCTGCTGAGTTGGGTCGAGCGTCGTTTGCTCGCCCTTTGGCAAGACCGTTACGGCCCGAACCGCGTAGGCCCGTTCGGCGCGTTTCAGATCGCCGCCGACATGATCAAGATGTTCTTCAAGGAAGACTGGACCCCTCCGTTTGCCGACAAGATGATCTTCACCCTGGCACCGGTTGTGGCCATGAGCGCTTTGCTCATCGCCTTTGCGATTATCCCGATCACCCCGACCTGGGGCGTGGCGGATCTGAACATCGGTATCCTGTTCTTCTTCGCCATGGCCGGTCTGTCGGTGTACGCGGTGTTGTTCGCTGGCTGGTCCAGTAACAACAAGTTCGCCCTGCTCGGCAGCTTGCGTGCTTCGGCTCAGACTGTTTCGTACGAAGTGTTCATGGGCCTGTCGCTGATGGGCATCGTGGTGCAGGTTGGCTCGTTCAACATGCGCGACATCGTTGAATACCAAGCGCAGAACCTGTGGTTCATCATTCCGCAGATCTTCGGTTTCCTGACCTTCTTCATCGCTGGCGTGGCCGTGACTCACCGTCACCCCTTCGACCAGCCGGAAGCAGAACAGGAACTGGCCGATGGTTACCACATTGAATATGCCGGCATGAAATGGGGCATGTTCTTCGTCGGTGAGTACATCGGGATCGTGTTGATCTCGGCGTTGCTGGTGACTTTGTTCTTCGGTGGCTGGCACGGGCCTTTCGGCATCCTGCCGCAGATCCCGTTTATCTGGTTCGCCCTGAAGACCGCGTTTTTCATCATGATCTTCATCCTGCTGCGCGCTTCTATTCCGCGTCCACGGTATGACCAAGTGATGGATTTCAGCTGGAAGTTCTGCCTGCCGCTGACCCTGATCAATTTGCTGGTAACCGCTGCAATCGTGTTGATGAACACGCCTGCAGTCGCGGTTCAGTGAGGATAGAGACCCATGTTCAAGTACCTGTTTGACATCGTGCATGGCACCTACACCCAGCTTCGCAGCTTGGTGATGGTGTTTGGCCATGCCTTCCGCAAGCGTGACACGCTGCAATACCCGGAAGAACCGGTCTATCTGCCACCGCGTTACCGTGGCCGAATCGTCCTGACCCGCGACCCGGACGGCGAAGAGCGTTGTGTAGCCTGTAACCTGTGCGCCGTAGCGTGCCCGGTGGGCTGCATCTCGCTGCAAAAAGCCGAAACCGAAGATGGCCGTTGGTACCCGGAGTTCTTCCGCATCAACTTCTCACGCTGCATTTTCTGCGGTCTGTGTGAGGAAGCCTGCCCGACCACCGCGATCCAGCTGACACCGGATTTCGAAATGGCCGAGTTCAAACGTCAGGATCTGGTCTACGAGAAGGAAGATCTGCTGATCTCCGGCCCGGGCAAGAACCCTGATTACAACTTCTATCGTGTTGCGGGTATGGCCGTAGAAGGCAAGCCGAAAGGCGCTGCCCAGAACGAAGCCGAGCCGATCAACGTGAAGAGCTTGCTGCCTTAAGGAAGAACGATGGAATTCGCTTTCTATTTCGCATCGGGTGTCGCTGTCGTGTCCACGCTACGCGTGATCACCAACACCAACCCTGTGCATGCCCTGCTCTACCTGATTATTTCGCTGATTGCCGTGGCGATGACCTTTTTCAGCCTCGGCGCACCGTTTGCCGGTGTGCTCGAAGTGATCGCCTACGCCGGTGCCATCATGGTGCTGTTTGTGTTCGTGGTGATGATGCTCAACCAGGGCCCGGCCTCGGTGACGCAAGAACGCCACTGGCTCAAGCCCGGCATATGGGTTGGCCCGAGCATTCTGTCGGCCTTGCTGCTGGCTGAACTGCTGTATGTGCTGTTCGCTCACCAGAGCGGCGCGGCTATCGGTCAAACCACCATTGATGCAAAAGCCGTGGGCATCAGCCTGTTCGGCCCGTATCTGCTGGTGGTCGAACTCGCCTCGATGCTGCTGCTGGCTGCAGCGGTGACGGCGTTCCACTTGGGCCGCACTGAGGCGAAGGAGCAATAAGATGCCTGGAATACCTTTGGAACACGGGCTTGCGGTAGCAGGCGTACTGTTCTGCCTCGGTCTGGTTGGACTGATGGTTCGCCGTAACATTCTCTTCGTATTGATGAGTCTGGAAATCATGATGAACGCCGCTGCACTGGCGTTCATTGTGGCCGGTGCACGTTGGGCGCAGCCGGATGGACAAGTAATGTTCATCCTGGTGATCACCCTGGCAGCTGCCGAGGCCAGTATTGGCCTGGCGATCTTGCTGCAACTGTATCGCCGCTTCCACACGCTTGATATCGATGCTGCCAGTGAGATGCGCGGATGAACCTTCTCTTTCTGACTTTCGTATTCCCCCTGATCGGCTTTTTGCTGCTGTCGTTCTCCCGTGGACGCTTCAGCGAAAACCTCTCGGCACTGATCGGCGTCGGCTCCATTGGCCTGTCGGCCATCGTTGCCGCGTACGTGATCTGGCAATTCAACGTTGCGCCACCTGAAGGCGGCCACTACAGCCAAGTGCTGTGGCAGTGGATGTCGGTAGGCGACTTCAAGCCTAGCTTCACCCTGTACCTCGACGGCCTGGCAGTGACCATGCTCGGCGTTGTTGTCGGTGTGGGCTTCCTGATCCACGTATTTGCCTCCTGGTACATGCGCGGTGAAGACGGCTACTCGCGCTTCTTCTCCTACACCAACCTGTTTATCGCCAGCATGCTGTTCCTGATCCTGGCCGATAACCTGCTGTTCGTGTACTTCGGCTGGGAAGGCGTGGGCCTGTGCTCTTACCTGTTGATCGGTTTCTACTACAGCAACCGCAACAACGGTAACGCCGCACTCAAAGCCTTTATCGTGACCCGTATCGGTGACGTGTTCCTGGCCATCGGCCTGTTCATCCTGTTCCAACAGTTGGGCACGCTGAACATTCAGGAACTGCTGGTGCTGGCGCCGCAGAAATTCCAGGCCGGCGACTTCTGGATCGTTCTTGCGACCCTGATGCTGCTGGGCGGTGCGGTCGGTAAATCGGCGCAACTGCCCCTGCAAACCTGGTTGGCAGATGCGATGGCGGGCCCGACACCTGTTTCGGCACTGATCCACGCCGCAACCATGGTAACCGCCGGTGTTTACCTGATCGCGCGAACCCACGGTCTGTTCACCCTGGCCCCTGAAGTGCTGCACCTGGTCGGCATCGTCGGCGGTGTGACACTGGTGCTGGCAGGTTTCGCAGCGCTGGTTCAAACCGACATCAAACGTATCCTCGCCTACTCGACCATGAGCCAGATCGGCTACATGTTCCTGGCGCTGGGCGTTGGCGCCTGGGACGGGGCGATTTTCCACCTGATGACCCACGCCTTCTTCAAGGCCCTGCTGTTCCTTGCATCGGGTGCGGTGATTGTTGCCTGCCACCACGAGCAGAACATCTTCAAGATGGGCGGACTGTGGAAAAAACTGCCACTGGCTTACGCCAGCTTCATCGTCGGCGGCGCGGCCTTGTCGGCCTTGCCATTGCTGACAGCAGGCTTCTACTCCAAGGACGAAATTCTTTGGGAAGCCTTCGCCAGCGGTCACAGCGGTCTGCTGTATGCCGGTCTGGCGGGTGCGTTCATGACCTCGCTGTACACCTTCCGTCTGATCTTCGTCACCTTCCACGGTGAAGCCAAGACTGAAGCTCATGCAGGCCACGGCGTAACCTACTGGCTGCCACTGAGCATCCTGATTGTGCTGTCGACCTTCATCGGTGCCCTGATCACGCCTCCGTTGGCTGGCGTACTGCCACAAAGCGTTGGCCATGCTGGCGGCGAAGCCAAACACAGCCTGGAAATCGCCTCGGGTGCCATTGCCCTGGCCGGTATCCTGCTCGCTGCCCTGCTGTACCTGGGCAAACGTCGTTTCGTTACCGCTGTTGCCAATAGCGGCATCGGTCGCTTCCTCTCGGCCTGGTGGTTCGCTGCCTGGGGCTTCGATTGGCTGTACGACAAACTGTTCGTCAAACCGTACCTGTTGATCTGCCGCGTGCTGCGCAAAGATCCGCTGGACCAGACCATTGGTTTGATCCCGCAGATGGCCAAGGCCGGGCATAACGCCCTGAGCCGCAGCGAAACCGGTCAACTGCGTTGGTACGCTGCTTCCATGGCCGCCGGTGCTGTACTGGTCATGGGCGCCATCGTACTGGTAGCGGTCTGATATGAACCTTCGACATTGCGAAAGGAATTGAGCCCGTCATGATTCTGCCTTGGCTAATCCTGATCCCCTTTATCGGCGGCCTGCTGTGCTGGCTGGGTGAGCGCTTCGGCCCTACCCTGCCACGCTGGATTGCGTTGCTGACCATGTCCCTCGAACTTGCCCTCGGCCTTTGGCTGTGGGCGCACGGGGACTACCATCTGGCACCGAACCCGGGCGCTGCCCCGGCGTGGGCGCTTGAGTTCCAGCACACCTGGATCGAGCGCTTCGGCATCAGCGTGCACCTGGCGCTGGACGGCCTGTCGCTGCTGATGATCCTGCTGACCGGCCTGTTGGGCGTGTTGTCGGTACTGTGTTCCTGGAAAGAAATTCAGCGTCACGTGGGCTTCTTCCACCTGAACCTGATGTGGATCCTGGGCGGCGTAGTTGGCGTGTTCCTCGCCATCGACCTGTTCATGTTCTTCTTCTTCTGGGAAATGATGCTGGTGCCGATGTACTTCCTCATCGCGCTCTGGGGTCACAGCTCGTCCGACGGCAAGAAAACCCGTATCTACGCCGCGACCAAGTTCTTCATCTTCACTCAGGCTTCCGGCTTGATCATGTTGGTGGCGATCCTGGGCCTGGTGCTGGTTAACTACAATGAAACCGGTGTGCTGACCTTCAGCTACGCCGAGTTGCTGAAAACCAAGATGTCGCTCACCACCGAGTACATCCTGATGCTTGGCTTCTTCATTGCGTTTGCGGTGAAACTGCCGGTTGTACCGTTCCACTCCTGGTTGCCGGACGCTCACGCCCAGGCGCCTACCGCAGGTTCGGTCGACTTGGCCGGTATCCTGCTCAAGACCGCTGCTTATGGTCTGCTGCGTTTCGCCTTGCCGCTGTTCCCGAATGCGTCGGCCGAGTTTGCGCCGATTGCCATGACCCTGGGTCTGATCGGGATTTTCTACGGCGCTTTCCTGGCCTTCGCACAAACCGATATCAAGCGTCTGATCGCGTTCTCCAGCATTTCGCACATGGGCTTCGTTCTGATCGGCATCTACTCCGGCAGCCTGCTGGCGTTGCAAGGTGCAGTGATCCAGATGCTCGCGCACGGTGTTTCGGCAGCGGCGCTGTTTATCCTCAGCGGCCAACTGTACGAGCGCCTGCACACCCGTGACATGCGTGAAATGGGTGGTTTGTGGTCGAAGATCGCTTACCTGCCGGCCATCAGCCTGTTCTTTGCTGCCGCGTCGCTGGGCTTGCCAGGCACCGGTAACTTCGTGGGTGAGTTCCTGATTCTGATGGGCTCATTCGCCAGCTTCCCTTGGGTCACGGCCATTGCAACAACCGGTCTGGTGTTTGGTTCGGTGTACTCGCTGATCATGATTCACCGCGCCTACTTCGGCCCGTCCAAATCGGACGCGGTACTGGCCGGCATGGATGCTCGTGAACTGATCATGGTGCTCGGTCTGGCGGTACTGCTGATTTTCATCGGCGTGTACCCGCAACCGTTCCTCGATACCTCTGCTGCGACCATGCATGGCGTGCAGCAATGGCTCGGCACCGCCTTCACTCAACTCGCTTCGGCCCGGTAAGAGCGCTATGGAATTCACGATCCAACACTTTATCGCGCTTGCTCCACTGCTGATTACCAGCCTCACCGTTGTGGTGGTGATGCTGGCAATCGCGTGGCGCCGCAATCACTCACAGACCTTCCTGCTTTCGGTGGCGGGTCTTAACCTGGCACTGCTGTCGATTTTCCCGGCATTAAAAGTGGCACCGCTGGCTGTCACCCCGCTGTTGATGATGGACAACTTTGCCTATCTGTACACCGGGCTGATCCTGGTCTCGACCTTGGCCTGCGTCACCCTCGCCCATGCTTACCTGGGCGAAGGGGGCACCGGCTATCCGGGCAACCGCGAAGAGCTTTACCTGCTGATCCTGCTGGCTGCGGCTGGCGGTATCGTGCTGGTGAGCGCGCAACACCTGGCGGGCTTGTTCATCGGCCTGGAGTTGCTCTCGGTTCCGGTCTACGGCCTGGTGGCTTACGCCTTCTTCAACAAGCGTTCGCTGGAAGCCGGTATCAAGTACATGGTGCTGTCGGCTGCAGGTTCTGCGTTCCTGCTGTTCGGTATGGCCCTGCTGTACGCCGAAGCCGGCAGCCTGAGCTTCAGCGGTATCGGCCACGCCCTGGCGTCGACTGGCGCGCCAAGCGCCATCGCACAGCTGGGTCTGGGCATGATGCTGGTGGGTCTGGCCTTTAAACTGTCGCTGGTACCGTTCCACCTCTGGACCCCAGACGTGTACGAAGGTGCTCCGGCGCCCGTGGCGGCTTTCCTGGCCACCGCTTCGAAAGTTGCCGTGTTTGCCGTCATCGTGCGTTTGTTCCAGATCTCCCCGGCCGCGACTACCGGTGTGATGAGCGACGTACTGACCGTGATCGCGATTGCTTCGATCCTGTTCGGTAACCTGCTGGCCCTGACCCAAAACAACCTCAAGCGTCTGCTGGGTTTCTCGTCCATCGCCCACTTTGGCTACCTGCTGATCGCCCTGATTGCGAGCAAAGGCATGGCCGTTGAAGCGATCGGCGTGTACCTGATCACTTACGTGCTCACCAGCCTCGGTGCATTCGGCGTCATCACCATGATGTCGTCGCCGTACAAAGGCCGTGACGCAGACGCACTGTACGAGTACCGCGGCCTGTTCTGGCGCCGTCCGTACATGACCGCCGTACTGACCGTAATGATGCTGTCGCTGGCCGGTATCCCGCTGACCGCTGGCTTTATCGGCAAGTTCTACATCATTGCGACCGGCGTTGAAGCTCACCAATGGTGGCTGGTCGGTTCCCTGATCCTGGGTAGCGCCATCGGCGTGTTCTACTACCTGCGTGTGATGGTGACCCTGTACCTGGTCGAGCCGAAACTGCATCGCCACGATGCTCCGCTGAACTGGGAGCAGAAAGCAGGTGGCGTGATGCTGCTGGCGGTTTCGATTCTGGTGTTCGTACTGGGCGTATACCCACAACCGATGCTGGAACTGGTGCAACACGCAACGCTGTACCTGCACGGTTAAGCGTTAAACGGTTGTCCCGATACCTCGTGAAGGCCCGGCCTTCACGGGGTATTTTTTTTGCTCCTGCCAGCCCCTGTAGGAGCGAGCTTGCCTCGCGATCTTTTGATCTTTAAAAGATCGCGAGGCAAGCTCGCTCCTACAGTTAGGTGGGGCTGTGATTGTCTGACAGTTGCGAGTGATTACGGGCTTGTATAGGCTGGCGCGCCGCCCGCCCATCGTCCTGGAATGCCTGTTAATGCGATCTGCCTTGTCTTCGTTTCTGCCTTTGGCGCTTGCCTGCGCTGCGCCCGCTTATGCTGACCCGCTGGAGTTGGGTGAGGTTCAGGTTCGCAGTGAGGAAAGCAGCGACCTGCAAGCCGCGCAGGAGGCGCTCAAGCAGGTGCCCGGCGCCAGCAATGTGATCGACATGAACGCGGTCGAACAAGGCCGCGTCGCGACCAACAGTGATGTGTTGGCGTATCAACCCGGTGTGTATGCCCAATCAGGCGGCAATGAAGGCACCAAGGTCTCGGTGCGCGGGTCGGGCATCAACCGCGCACCGGGCGCCCACGGCTCGGGCCTGTATGTGATGTTTGATGGCCTGCCGTTGACCGGCCCCGGCGGTACGCCCTATGAGCTGTTCGAGCCGTTGTGGCTGAGCCGCGCAGAGGTGTTGCGCGGTGCCAATGGCTTTGATGTCGGCGCACTGGCCCTCGGCGGCTCGATCAATTACGTCACCCACACCGGCTATGACGCCTCGCCCCTGCAAGTGCGCTATGAAACAGGCAGTTATGGCTACCAGAAACGCCAGATCAGTTCCGGGCAAGTGTTGGGGGATCTGGACTACTACGTGTCGCTCAACGACGCGGAGACCAACGGCTATCAAGACCACACGTCAGGCAACAGCAAAGGCTTCGCGGCCAATATTGGCTATCGTTTCAGCCCGCAACTGGAAACGCGCTTTTATCTGCGTTATCGCGAAACCGATAACGAACTCGCAGGCCGGGTCACCAAAGAGCAAATCAAGCATCACCCACGCGCTGCCAATCCGGCGTATGTGAGCGGCGACTACACCCGCCCGCAACCCGGCAGCACCTGGTTGGGCAACAAAACCACGCTGTACCTGGACGATGATTCGCAACTGGAAGTCGGGCTGGTTTACCACGATTACCCCATGGATCTGCGCGAAGGGCCTAACCGGCTGAAGGTGGCCTACACCGATGTCAGCGGCACCTTGAACTACAAGCGCCGCGACACCCTGTTTGGTCTTGAAAGCAAAACCACGGTGGGTCTGCGCAGCAGCAAGCATTTGCCCAACAGCGGCGCATCGGAATACGTGCGCATCCCGCGCGGCAATACCGCCAGCTATGCGCCGGGCACCAAAATGCGCGACTTCAGTTATCAGGGTTCGGACAGCGTGCTGCACGCCAGCAATGATCTGGAGCTGATGCCCGATCTGTGGCTGACCACCGGCATGGCGCTGATCTATACCCGCCGCGAAAGTGAAGTGAGCTACCCCGAAAGCGGCGGCAAAGTCAGCCGCCATGATTGGGATTACGCGCCGCGCCTGGGCTTGCGCTATGAGTTCAACCCGCACTTGCAGGTGTACGGCAACCTCAGTCGCTCGGTTGAGCCGCCGCACCCGTGGTCGATGATTTGGAGTTCGCCGTACGTATTCCCGGTGGGCAGCGGCCCGGCCACCGGGCGCCAAAGCACCCCGATTGCCATGCAGAACCAGACCGCGACCACCCTTGAGCTGGGCACGCGGGGCGACTCGGGGATCGGCCAATGGGATCTGGCCTGGTACTACTCGGCCGTGCGCCATGAACTGCTGACGGTTGAGCTGCAAGCTGCCACGGCGGACCTGGCACCGATTGTCGGCGAGTCCAACGCCAGCTCGACCGTGCACCAAGGCATTGAAGCCGGGCTCAATAGCCGCTTGTGGCAGCGCGATAGCGTGGGCAGCGTGTCGCTGCGTCAGGCCTACACCTTCAGCGACTTCCATTACCGCGATGACTCGCGCTTTGGTGACAACCGTTTGCCGGGCATCCCACAGCACTACTACCAGGCTGAAGTGCGTTATGAGCACCCGCAAGGCTTCTACGCGGGGGTCAACACCCAAGTGGCTTCACGTATGGCGGTGGACTATGCCAACACCTACTACACATCCTCTTACATGCTGTGGGGCGCGACGCTGGGCTACGCCTCCCCCAAGCGCGACTGGCAGACCTGGATCGACCTGCGCAACCTTACAGGCGAGCGCTACGCCGCCACGGTGACGCCGGGCTACGACGACAAAGGCCAGGACGCCGCCCGCTCCACCCCCGGCGAAGGCCGGGGCGCCTACGTCGGGGTTTCGTACAGCTTTCGTTAGTCGAGCGTGATTTTGTCAGCGGGCAAACGGACCTTGCGCCGCGTGCCGCTGAACAATCCCCAGCTCGACAGGAACAGGGCGGCGATCAATGGCCCGATGACAAAGCCATTGAGGCCGAAAATCGCCATGCCGCCCAAGGTCGAAATCAGGATCAGGAAGTCCGGCATTTTCGTGTCTTTGCCCACCAGGATCGGGCGTAATACGTTGTCGACCATACCGATGACGAAGACGCCGAACAGCGCCAGCACCACGCCTTGCCAGATCATCCCGGTGGTCAGGAAGTAAATCGCCACCGGCGCCCAGACGATGCCCGCCCCGACGGCAGGCAACAACGACAGAAACATCATCAGCACCGCCCAAAACAGCGAGCTCTGAATGCCCAGAATCCAGAAGATCACCCCGCCCAGCGCACCTTGTACAACGGCCACCGCCAAATTGCCTTTGACTGAAGCCCTGACCACACGACGCAATTTGATTTGCAGCAGGCGCTTGTGCTGTTCAGCCATGGGCACCGCATTGCGGATCAAACGCACCATGGCCTGACCGTCACGAATAAAGAAATACAACAGGTAGAGCATGATGAAAAAGCTCACCACCAGCTCAAAAGTGCTCTGGCCAAAGTTGAACACTTGGGTGGCAAAGAACTGGCTGCCTTCAAGCGCGCCCTTGGAGATTTTATCGCTGACGCCTTCAATGCTTCTCAAGCCCAAGCGGTCGAGCCATTCCGTGACCTGATGGGGCAAGCTGCTCTGCAGTTGGGCGATGTAGCCGGCGACGTTGATCTTGCCGCTTTGCACATCGCTATAAAGGGTGGCCACTTCTTGCACCAGCAGGATCGTGGTGAAAATCACCGGCAGAATCGCGATCAGGGTGCAGGCTGTGAGCGTGACAAAGGTGGCCAGGTTACGCCGACCTTTGAATTTGAGGAGCAACTTGCGCTGCAAGGGCGCGAACAGAATACCCAGCGCCACCGCCCAAAAAATCGCCCCATAGAACGGTAGCAAAATCCAGATAAAGGCAACGGTGACGAAGGCCAGAAGCAGGAGCAGGGTTTTACGTTGCAGACTTGTTTCGTTCATACACCTTCCATGTCTTAAGTAGACCTGTAGTCGCTGCCGAAGGCTGCGATAAGGACCGCAGGACCTTCGCTGTTGACTTCAACGGTGAGGGCCGTTGCGCAGCCCATCGCCGCCCATCGCAGCCTTCGGCAGCGACTACAAGTGCAGTTCTTTAGCCCTGCGCCTCTGCCTCTTCATGCGCATGGCGCAGGCGTTCGCGGCTGTTGGTCAGGTGTAAACGCATGGCCGCACGGGCGGCGTCGGAGTCCTGGCGGGCAATGGCGGCGTAGATTTCTTCGTGTTCACGGCCCAGGCGGCTCATGTACTGCCCCTGATCATCATGGGCCAGGCTCGCCGAGTTGAGGCGGGTGCGCGGGATGATACTGGTGCCCAGGTGGTTCATGATGTCGGTGAAATAGCGGTTGCCGGTGGCCAGCGCAATCTGCAGGTGGAATTGAAAATCCGACGCCACGGCATCGCCGTTACGGGCAGTGTTTTCGTTAAGGGCATCCAGGGCGGCACGCATGGCGGCCAACTGTTCCGGGTTACGACGCTGCGCGGCCAACCCGGCCGACTCAACCTCCAGGCTGATACGCAACTCCAGAATCGCCAGCACGTCGCGCAATGTCACCACGGTGGCCGGGTCGATACGAAAGCCGCTCGGGCTCGGCGTGTCCAGCACGAACGTGCCGATGCCATGCCGCGTCTCGACTTGCCCTGCCGCCTGCAAACGGGAGATTGCCTCGCGCACCACAGTGCGGCTGACGCCATGGGCTTCCATGATCGCGGACTCGGTGGGCAGCTTGTCGCCGCGCTTGAGCAAGCCGTCGCGAATTTGCTCGGACAGCACCGTCACCAATTCCTGCGCGAGGCTACGGCGTTTGCGAGGAAGGCGTGGAACGTCAGTGGGGTTTTCCATGGTCAACATTTATCTCGGGGTCTAAGTGCGAACTGCAAGTTATCGCATGATAGCTCATGGCGGTTGTACGATCACCCTTCGCCAGTGAGTTCAACCACCCCCTGCCCCGATGAAACCCTGATTTGTTTGCTTGACCCTGCATTGACAAAGGCCTCCGAAGGTGCAAATAATCCGCCAAAGTTGTACGACAACGGATAACACAACAATAATAATCAGGGAATTCCGTATGACCGCACTCTCTCGCATTACGCCCCTCGCACACCCCGGTCGAGCCCGATTGAACACGGGCCGATTGCCTGCCGCTTTTGCTGAACGTCTGTCTGCAGCAAAAGACTCTGCCGTCACAACGGTTTGAGTCAGCGCCCTGACACCAGGGCAACACACACCGCCTTCACATTGCAGGCCGCTTCTGTCGGTCACGTGAGGACGGCTTTGTCAAAAATGGGAGCACAACAATAATGAGATCTCACAACACCCGTTCATTGATTCTTATGGGGCTGGGCAGCATGTCGTTTACGCTGCCGCTGACAGGCATGGCAGAAGGGTTTATCGACGACACCAAAGCGACCCTTACCCTGCGTAACGCGTACATCAACCGCAACTACACCAACCCGGACTACCCCAACAGCCGCGCCCCGCAAAGCAAGGCCGAAGAATGGACGCAAAACTTCATTCTTGACGTCAAATCCGGCTTTACCCAAGGCACCGTCGGTTTCGGGGTGGACGTGCTGGGGATGTACTCGCAAAAACTTGATGGCGGCAAAGGCACGGCGGGCACGCAGTTGCTGCCGACCGGCAGTGATGGCGAACCGGCCAAGAATTTCGGGCGCCTGGGTGTCGCCGCCAAAGCCAAGTTCTCGAACACTGAACTGAAAGTCGGCGAGTGGATGCCGGTGCTGCCAATTTTGCGTTCAGATGACGGTCGCTCGCTGCCTCAGACCTTTCGCGGTGCACAGATCACCTCTAAAGAAATCACCAACCTGAACCTTTACGGCGGGCAGTTCCGCGCCAACAGCCCACGCAATGACGCGAGCATGGAAGACATGTCGCTCAACGGCAAAGGCGCCTTCACATCAGACCGCTTCAATTTTGCTGGTGGTGATTACACCTTCAATGAAAAACGCACACAAGTTGGCGCCTGGTATGCCGAGCTGGAAAACATCTACCAGCAGCAATTCCTCAACCTGATCCACAGCCAGCCAGTGGGCGATGTCACCCTGGGCGCGAACCTCGGTTACTTCTGGGGCAAGGAAGACGGCAGCAAACGTGCCGGTGAACTGGACAACAAAACCGCATCGGCCCTGCTCTCGGCCAAATACAAAGGCAACACCCTGTATGTCGGCCTGCAAAGAGTGTACGGCGACGACGGCTGGTTCCGCGTCAACGGCACCAGCGGCGGCACCCTGGCTAACGACAGTTACAACTCCAGCTATGACCTGGCCAAGGAACGCTCCTGGCAAGTGCGCCATGACCTCGACTTCGCCGTACTTGGGGTCCCGGGTCTGACCATGATGAACCGCTATATCAGCGGCAGTAACATCCACACCGCCACCACCACTGACGGCAAAGAGTGGGGCCGCGAATCGGAACTGGCCTACACCGTGCAAAGCGGCACTCTCAAGGACCTGACAGTGCGCTGGCGTAACGCGAGCATCCGTCGCGACTACAGCGCCCATGAGTTTGACGAGAACCGCATCTTCATCAGCTACCCGCTGTCGTTGCTGTAATCCGCCCGCTTGTCTCGTGATCAGTTTAAAGATCGCGAGGCAAGCTCGCGCCTGCAAAGGGTTGGGGCGCAATGATGGCACTTGGCAAAATCGCGCATTGACAACACCGGCAAGGGCTGTGAATAATCCGAACCAAGTCATACGACAACAGATGACATTAATAAGAAATGCAGGGGTCCTTGATGACTAACACTCGTACTGCCCAAACTCCCTTCAATCGCCTTCTTCTCACCGGTGCCGCGGGTGGTTTGGGGAAGGTGCTGCGCGAAACCCTCAAGCCTTATGCCAAGGTGCTGCGACTGTCTGATATTGCGCCAATGGCCTGCGCAGCCGACAGCCATGAAGAAACCATCGTGTGTGACCTCGCCGACAAACAGGCCGTGCACCAGTTGGTAGAAGGCGTGGACGCCATCCTGCATTTTGGCGGGGTGTCAGTTGAACGCCCCTTTGAAGAAATCCTCGGCCCCAACATCAGCGGCGTGTTTCATATTTACGAAGCGGCGCGTCGACACGGGGTCAAGCGTGTTGTGTTTGCCAGCTCTAACCATGTCATCGGCTTTTACCAGCAAGACCAGACACTCGATGCCCGCTCCCCTCGCCGCCCTGACGGTTACTACGGGCTGTCAAAGTCGTATGGCGAAGACATGGCGACCTTTTATTTCGACCGTTATGGCATCGAAACCGTCAGCATCCGCATCGGCTCTTCCTTCCCCGAACCACAAAACCGCCGAATGATGCACACCTGGCTGAGCTATGCCGACCTCACGCAGTTGCTCGAACGCGCGCTCTACACGCCGAATGTCGGGCATACCGTGGTCTATGGCGCCTCGAACAATTTGAACGTGTGGTGGGACAACCGCTATGCGGCGCACTTGGGTTTCGCCCCCAAGGACAACTCAGAGATCTTCCGCGACAAGGTTGAAGCTCAACCCATGCCGCCTGCCGGTGACCCCAGCAGAATTTATCAAGGCGGTGCCTTTGTGGCAGCCGGCCCTTTTGGCGACGAATAAGAACAACAACGCAGGGATCAAGCCGCATGACTGCCGAACTGATTCTAGACGCACGCAATGCCACGGGTGAAAGCCCGGTCTGGAGTGTTGCCGAACAAGCGCTGTACTGGGTTGATATCCCGGCCCGGCGTCTGCACCGCTGGCAGGCCGCCGATGGCTTCAGCCAAAGCTGGGAAGCCCCGCAAATGCTTGCGTGTATCGCCAGAGGCCATGATGGCCACTGGATTGGCGCAATGGAAAGCGGCGTTTTCACCCTCACGCCCCAGACCGATGGGCGCCTGAATACCCGCCTGTTAAGCAGCGTGAACCATGCCCAAGCGGGCATGCGTTTCAATGATGGTCGCTGTGATCGCCAGGGCCGCTTCTGGGCCGGCACCATGCTGCTGGACATGGCCGCAGGGGTGCCCGCCGGTGCGATGTATCGCTATGAAGCCGGGCAACACGAACCTCTGAAACCGCAGTTGACCGGGTTTATCGTGCCTAACGGCCTGGCGTTCAGCCCCGACGGCCTGACCCTTTACCTCTCGGACTCGCACCCGGACGTGCAAAAGATCTGGGCCTTCGATTACGACATCGACACGGCCACCCCACACAACCGCCGCCTGTTTGTCGACATGACACAACATCCGGGCCGCCCTGACGGCGCCGCTGTCGACGCCGACGGCTGCTACTGGATTTGCGGCAACGATGCCGGGTTGATTCACCGGTTTACCCCCGAAGGCACACTTGACCGCTCGCTGGCCGTCCCGGTCAAGAAGCCTGCGATGTGCGCCTTTGGCGGTGCGAATCTGGACACCCTGTTCGTCACCTCGATTCGCCCCGCAGGCGACCTCAGTGACCAACCTTTGGCGGGCGGCGTGTTTGCCCTTAACCCTGGTGTTAAAGGGCTGGCGGAGCCCGCGTACACAAGCTGACTGTTTAATCCTGCTGATCCAGAACCTTTAAATAACAAAAACAATATGTGGAGTGACCCATGGATTTCAAACGCACCTTACTCATCGCTGCATTGCCGCTTGCCTTCTGCCTGTCGGGCGTAGCCCAGGCCGAAATCAAGATCAAATTCGCTGAAGTTCACCCGGTCGGCTATCCGCCGGTAGTGGCTGAACAAGAGATGGGCAAAAAGCTGGCGGCGCAAAGCAACGGCGACATTTCGTTCAAGATGTTTGCCGGTGGCGTGCTCGGCTCCGAGAAAGAAGTGGTTGAACAGTTGCAGTCTGGCGCCGTGCAAATGACCCGTGTCAGCCTCGGCATCCTGGGCCCGGTGGTGCCGGAAACCAATGCCTTCAACCTGCCTTTCGTGTTCCGCGATCAAGCGCACATGCGCAAAATCATCGACGGCGAAATCGGCCAGGAGATGCTCGACAAAATCACCAACTCCGACTTCAACATGGTCGCTCTGGCGTGGATGGACGGCGGTACCCGCAACCTCTACACCAAAAAACCCGTGCGCGAGATAGCCGACCTCAAAGGCATGAAGATCCGCGTGCAAGGCAACCCGGTGTTTATCGACACCATCAATGACATGGGCGGTAACGGCATTGCCATGGCCACCGGCGAGATCTTCAGCGCCTTGCAGACGGGCGTGATTGATGGCGCCGAAAACAACCCCCCGACGTTCCTTGAACACAACCACTACCAGAACGCCAAGTACTTCACCTGGACTGACCATTTGATCCTGCCGGAACCCATCGTGATTGCCAAAACCACGTGGAACAAGCTCAACCCTGAGCAACAGGCACTGGTGCAGAAACTGGCCCGCGAAGCGCAGATGGAAGAGCGCGTGATCTGGGATAAAAAATCGGCCGAGAGTGAAGCCAAACTCAAAACCGCCGGTGTGGAGTTCATCACCCTCACCCCGGACCAGAAAAAAGCCTTCTACGACGCCACCCAACCGGTTCGTGACAAATACGGCGCCAACTACAAAGAGCTGATCTCGCGTATCGAAGCTGTTCAGTAAGCCTGTCCGATAACGCCGCGGTGACGGGCGCCAGCCCGTTCACCGCCACAGGGGTGAGCCTCCATGAAAAATGCCGTGCTGCGTTTTAACGACTTTCTGTACAGGGTCTGTATTGCGATCGCCGGGTTGTCGGTGTTGACCATGACCCTGATCATCCCTTGGGGCATCTTCGCCCGTTACGTGCTGGGCTCAGGGTCCAGTTGGCCAGAACCCACCGCCATTTTGTTGATGGTGGTGTTTACCTTCTTCGGTGCGGCGGCCAGCTATCGCGCAGGCGCACACATGGCCGTGGCCATGGCGGTTGAGCGCATGCCGCTGCACGTGCGCAAACCAGTGGCGGTGCTGGTACAAATCCTGATGGTCATCGTCTGCCTGTTCATGGCGGTCAAGGGTTTCAAACTCTGCGCCACCACCTGGAACCAATTTCTCGGCGAAATGCCGTCCATGCGGGTCGGCATTTCGTACTTGCCCATCCCCATCGGCGGCTTGATCACGCTGATCTTTGTCCTGGAAAAGCTCTTCCTGGGCGACCAGAGCCACCGCCGTGTTGTGCGGTTCGACATCGTAGAAGCCAGCGAAGAGGCCGTATAAATGGACGCTTTGGTACTGTTAGGCAGCTTTGTTGCGCTGATTCTGATTGGCATGCCGGTGGCTTACGCGCTGGGCCTGTCGGCGTTGATCGGCGCCTGGTGGATTGAAATTCCGTTCGACGCGCTGATGATCCAAGTGGCCGGGGGCGTGAATAAATTCTCGCTGTTGGCGATCCCGTTCTTCGTTCTGGCGGGCGCGATCATGGCCGAAGGCGGTATGTCGCGCCGGCTGGTCGCCTTCGCCGGGGTGCTGGTAGGCTTTGTGCGCGGCGGCCTGTCGCTGGTCAACATCGTGGCCTCGACCTTCTTTGGCGCCATCTCGGGCTCGTCGGTGGCCGACACCGCCTCGGTGGGGTCAGTGTTAATCCCGGAAATGGAGCGTGCGGGCTACCCTCGCGAGTTCTCTACGGCGGTGACGGTCAGCGGCTCGGTACAGGCCCTGCTCACCCCGCCGAGCCACAACTCGGTGCTGTACTCGCTGGCGGCCGGTGGCACAGTGTCAATTGCTTCGCTGTTTATGGCCGGGATCATGCCGGGGCTGTTGCTCAGTGCGGTGATGATGGGCCTGTGCATGATCTTTGCGCGCAAGCGCAACTACCCCAAGGGCGAAGTGATCCCGCTGAAAAAGGCCCTGAAAATCGCCGGTGACGCGCTGTGGGGGCTGATGGCCATGGTCATCATCCTGGGCGGTATTTTGTCGGGCATTTTTACGGCCACCGAGTCGGCGGCCATTGCGGTGTTGTGGTCATTCTTCGTAACCATGTTTATCTACCGCGACTACAAGTGGCGCGACCTGCCCAAGTTGATGCACCGGGCGGTACGGACGATTTCCATCGTGATGATCCTGATCGGTTTTGCCGCCAGCTTCGGTTACATCCTGACGCTGATGGAAATCCCGATGAAAATCACCACGGCGTTCCTGACCCTGTCGGATAACCGTTACGTGATCCTGATGTGCATCAACGTCATGTTGCTGCTGCTGGGCACGGTGATGGACATGGCGCCGCTGATTTTGATCCTGACGCCGATTCTGCTGCCGGTGATCATCGGTATCGGCGTTGATCCGGTGCACTTCGGCATGATCATGCTGGTGAACCTGGGCATCGGGCTGATTACCCCGCCGGTAGGTGCCGTGCTGTTTGTCGGTGCGGCGGTGGGCAAAGTCACGATTGAAAGCACCGTTAAAGCTCTGCTGCCGTTCTACCTGGCGTTGTTCGGCGTGCTGATGCTGGTGACCTACGTACCGGCCATCTCGCTGTGGCTGCCAAGCCTGGTGTTGTAACCCTCCCCTCTGTAGGAGCGAGCTTGTCTCGCGATCTTTTGATCTTTAAAAGATCGCGAGGCAAGCTCGCTCCTACAGTGCGTATTTACCCAGCCAAGGAGGCTGGTTGCTTATGTCTGCTCCTGCTCTGTTTCCCCGTCATGTTGCAGTGTTGATTCTGGTGCTGCTGGCCTGTGCCTTTGCCGGGAACCACATCGCTGCGCGTATTGCTTTCGATCACGAAACCGGCCTCTTGCTGGCGATTCTGTGCCGCGCCGGAGTCACCTTGCTGGTGCTGACGGCCTTGGTGGTCTGGCAACGCGAACGACCTCGCTTAACCGCTGCCAACTGGCGCTGGCAACTGTTGCTCGGCCTGCTGATTGCGGCGCAAAGCTTTTTTCTCTATTCAGCGGTGGCGCGCATTCCCGTCGCGCTGGCGTTGTTGATCGGCAATATGGCGCCGATTCTGCTGGTGTTGCTGACATGGGCGCTGGGCGGCGCTGCACCTACCCGCCGCGCAGCCCTGCTGATGGGCCTGATCATGTGCGGCCTGGTGTTTGCGCTGGACGTGCCCGAGCGTCTGGCCAATCAGGGCAGCACCGAGGCGCAATGGCTGGAAGGTATTCTGTTTGGCTTTGGCGCCGCCTCGGTGTTCGCCTGTGCGCTGTGGATCACCGATCACAAATTGTCGAGCCTGCGCGGCTCCGTGCGCAGCATGCTGACCATGTTGATTGTGTTCAGCGCCGCCACACTGGCCGGGATCAGCGGCGTGCTGCCCGGTGGAGTGTCGTTGCCCAGCTCGTCCACCGGCTGGACCGCCCTCGCCTGCCTGGTCACCTTGTATGGCTTCGGGTTCTGCTTGCTGTTTATCTGCATGACGCGCTTGAACATGGCGCAAAACGCCCCGGTGATGAACGTTGAGCCCGTGGCGAGTTTGCTGTTTGGCTGGCTGATCCTGGACCAGGTGCTGAGCAATGGCCAGGTAATCGGCGGGCTGATTGTGGTCGCCGGGATCGTCATGCTGGCCTTGCAACGCACGGCGCGTTAAGCCAGGTACGGGTTTTTAGATCCAGATCAATAAGCGCGCCCAAAGGCTCGACTACCATCGCGCCTTTTTGCGAAAGACCCGACCATGCGCCTTGCTCCACCCGAACTCCTCGCCCCTGCGGGCACCCTGAAAAACATGCGCTACGCCTTCGCCTATGGCGCGGACGCGGTTTACGCTGGCCAGCCGCGTTACAGCTTGCGGGTGCGCAACAACGAGTTTGACCACGACAACCTGGCCATCGGCATTCGCGAGGCCCAGGCCCAAGGCAAACGCTTTTACGTGGTGGTCAACATCGCCCCGCACAACGCCAAGCTGCGCACCTTCCTTAAAGACCTGGAGCCGGTAATTGCCATGGGCCCGGATGCGCTGATCATGTCCGATCCCGGGCTGATCATGCTGGTGCGCCAGCACTTCGCGCAGATGCCAATTCACTTGTCGGTGCAGGCCAACACAGTAAACTGGGCCAGTGTCGAGTTCTGGCGCCAGCAAGGCTTGAGCCGGATCATCCTGTCCCGCGAGCTGTCACTGGAAGAGATCGAAGAAATCCGTGAGCACGTGCCGGACATGGAGCTTGAGATTTTCGTCCATGGTGCGTTGTGCATGGCCTACTCCGGCCGTTGCCTGCTGTCTGGCTACATGAACAAGCGCGACGCCAATCAAGGCAGTTGCACCAACGCGTGTCGCTGGAAGTACGAAGCCAAGCCCGCCACAGAAAACGAACTGGGCAATGTTGTGAAGGTGGTTGAGCCGACCCTCGGTCTGGGCGCGCCGACCGACGAAGTGTTTGTGCTGCACGAAAGCAACCGCCCGGACGAAGCCATGTCGGCATTCGAGGACGAGCACGGCACCTACATCATGAACTCCAAAGACCTGCGCGCGGTGCAACACGTGGCTCGCCTGACGGAGATGGGCGTGCATTCGCTGAAGATTGAGGGGCGTACCAAGTCGCACTTTTACTGTGCGCGGGCGACGCAGGTCTACCGCAAGGCGATTGATGATGCGGTGGCCGGCCGTGAGTTCGACCGCAACTTGATGAATGATCTGGAGTCACTGGCGCAGCGCGGCTACACCGAAGGCTTTTTGCGTCGGCATGTGCATGACGAGTACCAGAATTATCTGCACGGCAGTTCTCTGTCACACCGCCAGCAGTTTGTCGGTGAATTGACCGGCGAGCGACGAAAAGGTCTCGCGGAAGTCAAAGTCAAAAACCGTTTTGCCGTGGGCGATCACCTGGAGTTGATGACTCCACGCGGCAATTACCACTTTGACCTGGACCAATTGCATAACACTGCAGGATTGCCGATCGAAGTCGCGCCGGGGGATGGGCACACGGTTTACTTGCCGATCCCCGAACAGGTGGACCTGAGCTATGCCCTGCTGATGCGTGATTTGACGGTGAGCGAAAGCCTAGAGAGAGCGCTGTAAACCTGTAGTCGCTGGCGCAGGCTGCGATCTTTTAAAAATCAAAAGATCGCAGCCTGCGGTAGCGACTACAGATTATTTAGCCCTTGAACACTTCATCCAGCAGGTTGTGCATGGCGGTGAAGGCGCGGTGTGCGGTCTTGGCGTCGTACATCATTTTGCCGGGCACGTTGGCGTGCGGGTCGGTGAACGAATGCACTGCGCTGCCATAGCTGGTCAACTGCCAGTCCACTTCGGCCGCATTCATCTCGGCTTCAAAAGCCGGCAATTGCTCATGGGGCACCAATGGGTCTGACGCACCGTGCAACACCAAAACAGAGCCAGTGATGTTGTTGGCGTCTGCCGGGTTTGGTGTATCCAGCGAGCCATGGAACGACACCGCAGCCTTTAGCGCAGCGCCATCACGGGCCAGTTCCAGCGAACAGCACCCACCAAAGCAGAAACCAAAGGTCGCCAATTGCTGGCTATCGACCTTGGCCTCAGTTTGCTCTTTGAGCACTGCGTAGGCCGCCTGCATGCGCTTGCGCAGCAAGGCACGGTCATTTTTCAGCGGCATCATGGCAGCGCCGGCTTCATCTCCGTTGGCGGGACGAACACCTTGGCCGTACAGGTCCGCAATCAGCACCACATACCCTTGCTCAGCGACCTTTTTGGCGATGTCCTCGGCGCCTGCGCTGATGCCCATCCAGTTCGGTGCCATCAGCAAACCCGGCAGCGACTCTTCGCGGCTTGGGTCATATGCCAGGCGGCTTTCGTAAGCTTGGCCATCGATTTGATAGACCACAGAACTGACCGTAATTGATTTCATTAAAAACTCCCGAATTCAAAGCAAAAAAAACCCGCCGAAGCGGGTTTTTTATAGACGTGTTACACGGACAACTCAACTAACAACTTATTTAGGCGACGGACATACGCCGCCGGATCTTTGAGGCTGTCACCAGCCGCCAGGGCAGCCTGGTCGAAGAGGATGTGCGACAGGTCGTCAAAACGCTCTTCGCTCTGCTCCGCATCCAGTTTTTCGATCAGCGGGTGACCCGGGTTGAATTCAAAGATCGGCTTGGAGTCCGGCACTTTCTGGCCGCTGGCTTCAAGGATCTGGCGCATTTGCAGGCCCAGGTCTTGTTCACCAATTGCCAGAATGGCTGGCGAGTCGGTCAGACGGTGCGAAACACGCACTTCGCTGACGCTTTCACCCAGCGCGGTCTTGATGCGCTCAACCAAACCTTCTTTGGCCTTGGCCACTTCTTCTGCGGCTTTTTTGTCCTCTTCAGAGTCCAGGTTGCCCAGATCGAGGTCACCGCGCGCCACGTCAACAAAGCTCTTGCCGTCGAACTCGGTCAGGTAGCTCATCAGCCACTCGTCGATACGGTCGGTCAGCAGCAGCACTTCGATGCCTTTCTTGCGGAAGACTTCCAGGTGCGGGCTGTTTTTGACCTGAGCGTAAGTTTCGCCGGTCAGGTAGTAGATCTTGTCCTGACCTTCTTTGGCACGTGCCAGGTACTCGGCCAGAGAAACCGTTTGCTCGCCATCATCACCATGGGTCGAAGCAAAGCGCAGCAGACCGGCGATTTTTTCTTTGTTGGCGAAATCTTCTGCCGGGCCTTCTTTGATGACCTGGCCGAAGTTTTTCCAGAAGCCCTGATATTTCTCTGGCTCGTTCTTCGCCAGTTTTTCCAGCATGTCCAGAACACGCTTGGTCAGCGCCGACTTCATGGAGTCGATGATCGGATCTTTCTGCAGGATTTCACGCGACACGTTCAGCGACAGGTCGTTGGAGTCAACCACACCTTTGATGAAGCGCAGGTACAGCGGCAGGAACGACTCAGCCTGATCCATCACGAATACGCGCTGTACATACAGCTTCAGGCCTTTAGGCGCTTCACGCTGGTACAGGTCGAACGGTGCACGGGCCGGGACATAGAGCAGCGAGCTGTATTCGAGCTTGCCTTCAACCTTGTTGTGGCTCCAGGCCAGCGGGTTCTCGTAGTCGTGGGCAATGTGCTTGTAGAACTCCTGGTATTCCTCGTCCTTCACTTCAGTGCGAGGACGGGTCCACAGGGCGCTGGCGCGGTTAACGGTTTCCCATTCCAGTGCCGGTGCTTCTTCACCTTCGGCTGCGGCCTGCTCTTTAGGCAGTTCGATCGGCAAGGCGATGTGGTCGGAGTATTTTTTGATGATGTTGCGCAGGCGCCAGCCATCAGCGAACTCTTCGTCGCCGGACTTGAGGTGCAGAACGATCTTGGTGCCGCGAGAGGCTTTTTCGACGTTCTCAACTTCGAACTCGCCTTCGCCTTTGGAAGACCAGTGCACGCCTTCGCTGGCAGGTGTACCGGCGCGGCGGCTATATACGTCAACTTTGTCAGCGACGATAAAGGCCGAGTAGAAGCCCACACCGAACTGGCCGATGAGGTTCGAGTCTTTCTTTTGATCGCCCGACAGGTTTTTCATGAAATCGGCGGTGCCGGACTTGGCGATCGTACCCAGATGGGCGATCACGTCGTCACGGTTCATGCCAATACCGTTGTCTTCGAGGGTGACGGTTTTAGCGTCCTTGTCGAAGCTCACACGGATTTTAAGTTCGTCGCCGCCTTCCAGCAGTTCTGGTTTGGACAGCGCTTCAAAACGTAATTTGTCGACAGCATCAGAGGCGTTCGAGATCAATTCGCGAAGGAAAATTTCCTTGTTGGAATACAGCGAATGGATCATGAGGTGCAACAGTTGCTTGACCTCGGTCTGGAAGCCCAGGGTTTCCTTTTGAGTTTCCACGCTCATTGTTATCAAACTCCGATTAGATGGCATGAGCCACGCCCAAGAGGGTTAGCGGCGGGATGTGATGAAAGTTGGGGCCTGAACTCTGGATTTCAAGGCCTGATACTTTTTACCAATAGATTCTGTGCAATCGGCACTACTTATATATCTGCAGGGCGATGGAACTTAAGTACCGCGGGCTGGCTCAAACGCCCCGTAGAACTACTCACAAGGAGAAACATCCCATGCGTAATACCGTTGCTGTTGCCTTGATGCTGGCCGCTTCCCTGGGCCTTGCTGCTTGCGATAAAAAATCCGAAGACAAAGCCCAGGACGCTAATCAGCACGCAGAACAAGCTCAACAAAAAATGTCTGAAGCGCAAGACAAGGTAAACGACGCTGCTAAAGAGAACGCTGAGGCGGCTAAAGCCCAAGCTGAATCCAATGAAGCAGCAGCAAAAGAAGCCGCTCAGGATGCTCCAGCGGCTGAAAGCAAGTAATTCGCTGTAGCTGACCTTGTAGGAGCGAGCTTGCCTCGCGATCTTTGGATCTTTTAAAAGATCGCGAGGCAAGCTCGCTCTTACAGGCAAGCGCCATAAAAAAAGCCCTGTATCTCATCGATACAGGGCTTTTTTATTGACACCGTGGGCGCGCTTTTGGCGGGCAGTGTCGTCAGGCAATGGCTTCTTGTGACTTGCCCAGCAGGCGGTCGTAAATGAACGCACCTACCAGAACGATCAGCGACGGCACCAGCCAGGCCAAGCCTTGCTCGCTGAAGGGCATGTGAGTCAGCCAGTTCGGCAAGCCATCCGCCAGGCCTGCGCCTTTAAGGGCATCGACCACGCCGAAGATAAACGACACCAGCATCACCGGGCCGACGATACGAGTCTGCTCATGCCAGAAGCCTTTGCAGAAGCTCAAGGCCACCAGCACGATACATGGCGGGTAAATGGCGGTCAGCACCGGCACGGAGAAGGCGATTAACTTGGTCAGGCCCAGGTTGGACACCACCAGCGAGAACACGGCAAGGATAATCACCAAGGCCTTGTAGGACAGAGGCAAGATCTTGCTGAAGTATTCTGCACAGGCACAGGTCAGGCCTACCGCTGTAACCAGACACGCCAGGGCAATCAGCACAGCCAGGAAACCACTGCCGAGCGAGCCGAAGGTGTGCTGAACATAGGCGTGCAATACCGCAGCCCCGTTGGTTGCGCCGATAGCCACTTCATGGCTGCCGGAACCCAGGCGGAAGAGGCTGATGTACACCAGTGTCAGACCAACGCCCGCCACCAGGCCAGCAATGATCGCGTAGCGGGTGATTAGTTTCGGCGACTCGACACCGCGGGAACGGATCGCGTTAACGATCACGATGCCGAAAACCAGTGCGCCCAAGGTGTCCATGGTCAGGTAACCCTGAATAAACCCTTGAGAGAACGGCGCAGCCTCATAGACCGGGGTCGCGCTACCGATATCACCGGCAGGCAAGGCAAACGCGGCGATACCGAGAATGGCCAGGGCGATGATTTTGAGCGGAGCCAGGAAGCGCCCTACCGTGTCCAGCAAACGACCTGGATACAGCGAAACGAAGAACACGATCAAGAAGTACACGGAGCTGTACAGGAACAGCGCCAACGGGCTTTCACCGGTCAGGGGCGCCAGACCCACTTCGAACGACACGGTTGCCGTACGCGGTGTGGCGAACAGCGGGCCCACAGCCAGGTAGGCCGCAGCCGCGAGCAAGCCACCGGCGATTTTGCCAATCGGGCTGCTCAGTGCATCCATGCCGCCGCCAACTTTGGCCAGGGCGACAACAGTGACAACCGGCAAACCCACAGCCGTAATCAAAAAGCCCAGCGCGGCGATCCAGACATTAGGCCCGGATTGCAAACCAACGATTGGCGGGAAAATGATATTGCCAGCCCCAACGAACAGGGCAAAGGTCATAAACCCAAGTGCCAGAATGTCCTGGCCTTTCAAAACTTTCATTACGGAAGTACCACACTAGTAAATCGGGATTTAGAGGGGAATTTCCCGTGCGGATATGGGAAATGTTGTCAGTCTGAATAAGACCGACCCGTCTAGCGCGTGGCTTCCTTGTGGGACGCACACGCAGAAAAGCAGAATGGCGGCAAGATTACCGAGTTTTTAAGATGAACGCACTGTTGCAGGGCATTCTGTCCGATGAACGAACGCAGTTGTCGCCTGGATGACATCGAAATTTAAACTGGTGTGATTTTCCTACATTGGTATTCCCACATCGCTGTAGGAGCGAGCTTGTCTCGCGATCTTTTTTAAGGTCAAAAGATCGCGAGGCAAGCTCGCTCCTACAGGGATTTAAGTAGCCAGAATGCACAAAGGCCACCCGAAGGTGGCCTTTGCCTGGTGTAGCAATCAGTTAAGCGCGTGGCTTACTTGACAGCCCAACCGGTCAGCTCGGCCAAGGCCTTGCCGATGTCTGCCAGCGAACGCACGGTTTTTACGCCTGCGTCTTGCAGAGCAGCAAACTTCTCGTCTGCAGTGCCCTTGCCGCCAGAGATGATTGCGCCAGCATGGCCCATGCGCTTGCCTGGAGGGGCAGTCACACCAGCGATGTAGGAAACAACTGGCTTGGTCACGTGTGCCTTGATGTAGGCAGCCGCTTCTTCTTCAGCCGAACCGCCGATCTCACCGATCATGACGATCGCTTCGGTCTTCGGGTCTTCCTGGAACAGTTTCAGGATGTCGATGAAGTTCGAGCCTGGGATCGGGTCACCACCGATACCTACACACGTCGACTGACCAAAACCGGCGTCAGTGGTTTGCTTCACAGCTTCGTAAGTCAGGGTGCCGGAACGCGACACGATGCCTACTTTGCCTGGCAAGTGAATGTGACCTGGCATGATGCCGATCTTGCACTCGCCCGGGGTGATCACGCCTGGGCAGTTAGGGCCGATCAGGGTAACACCCAGCTCGTCGCACTTAACTTTAGCGTCCAGCATGTCCAGGGTAGGAATGCCTTCGGTGATGCAAACGATCAGCTTGATGCCGCCGAACGCTGCTTCAAGGATGGAGTCCTTGCAGAAAGGAGCCGGAACGTAGATCACGCTGGCGGTGGCGCCAGTGGCAGCTACAGCGTCTTTCACGGTGTTGAACACTGGCAGACCCAGGTGCTCGGTGCCGCCTTTACCCGGAGTTACGCCGCCAACCATCTTGGTGCCGTACTCGATGGCTTGCTGGGTGTGGAAGCTACCTTGCGAACCAGTGATGCCCTGGCAGATAACTTTGGTGTCTTTATTGATCAGGACGCTCATTACTTGCCCTCCGCAGCTTTAACAACTTGTTGAGCAGCGTCGGTCAAGCTGGTAGCAGCGATGATGTTCAGGCCGCTGTCTGCCAGTACTTTAGCGCCCAGTTCAGCGTTGTTGCCTTCAAGGCGCACAACCACCGGGATTTTCACGCCGACTTCTTTCACTGCGCCGATGATGCCTTCAGCAATCATGTCGCAACGAACGATGCCGCCGAAAATGTTAACCAGTACTGCCGCGACATTGCTGTCGGACAGAATGATTTTGAACGCTTCAGTTACGCGTTCTTTGGTTGCGCCGCCACCTACGTCGAGGAAGTTGGCTGGCTTGCCGCCGTGCAGGTTAACGATGTCCATGGTACCCATGGCCAGACCGGCACCGTTTACCATGCAGCCGATGTTGCCTTCCAGCGCTACGTAGTTCAGTTCGAACTGGGCAGCGTGCGCTTCGCGCGGATCGTCTTGCGACGGATCGTGGAAAGTTTTCAGCTTAGGCTGACGGTACATGGCGTTTGCGTCGATGTTGATTTTTGCATCGAGGCAGTGCAGGTCGCCGTCAGTCTTGATAACCAGCGGGTTCACTTCCAGCAGGGCCAGATCGTGATCCTTGAACAGTTTGGCCAGACCTACGAAGATCTTGGCGAACTGAGCAACTTGCTTGCCTTCCAGACCCAGCTGGAATGCCAACTCGCGACCCTGGAATGGCTGAGCGCCAACCAGTGGATCGATGGTTGCTTTGAGAATTTTTTCTGGAGTGTCGTGTGCGATCTTCTCGATGTCCACGCCACCTTCGGTGGAAGCCATGAACACGATACGACGGCTGGAACGGTCAACGACAGCGCCCAGGTACAGCTCTTTAGCGATATCAGTGCACGATTCAACCAGGATTTTGGTGACCGGCTGACCATTGGCGTCAGTTTGGTAAGTCACCAGACGCTTGCCCAGCCACTGCTGTGCAAATGCTTTAGCGTCTTCTTTGTTGCGAACCAGCTTAACGCCGCCCGCTTTGCCGCGACCGCCTGCGTGAACCTGGGCTTTTACAACCCATTCGGTTCCGCCAATTTTGTCGCAAGCTTCAGCCGCTGCTTCCGGGGTGTCTACTGCATAACCCTTGGATACTGGCAGGCCGTACTCAGCGAACAGCTGCTTACCCTGATACTCGTGAAGATTCATGCTTTTTACCGTCTTCGTTAGGTACTGCGCATTCGGCGCTGCACTTTTATTAGTGCCGCACCACCTGTGACTGCTGCTTGTGCTGCTTTAGCAAACCCGGCCATTGCGTGAGCAAAGGCCGGGCCTGGATAAAACAAGACAAGACTGCGTCCGGCGGAAGTTCCGCGGTGAGGCTTGCTAGCAAGGCTCACGACGGGCAAACCGCCGTGGTTTCTTATTGTCTGGTCTTAACGTTTCTTACGGTTGGCAATGTGGATGGCGCCGCCATTCACTGCCAGCGCTGCTTCATGCAACGCTTCGGACAGGGTTGGATGGGAGAAAACCATCATGCCCAGATCCTCGGCACTGGTGCCGAATTCCATACCGATTGCGCCCTGCTGTACCAGCTCTGCTGCGCTCGGGCCAATCACGTGGACGCCCAGTACGCGGTCAGTTTTGGCATCAGCAATGACTTTAACAAAGCCACCGGTGTCGTTTGCTGCCATGGCACGGCCACTGGCTGCGAACGGGAAGGTGCCGACGTTAACTTCAACGCCTTCAGCTTTCAAGGCCTGTTCGGTTTTACCTACCCATGCGATCTCCGGGTGAGTGTAAATAACCGATGGAATCAGGTCGTAGTTCATCTCGGTCTTGTGACCTTTGATGCGCTCAACCACCATGATGCCTTCTTCAGAAGCCTTGTGTGCCAGCATCATGCCGCGAACCACGTCACCGATGGCGTAAACGCCCGGTACGCTGGTCGCGCAATGATCGTCAACAAACACGAAACCGCGCTCGTCGATGGTCACGCCGCTGTCAGCTGCCAGCAGTTCGGTAGTCACAGGGCGACGACCTACCGCTACGATCAGCTTGTCAAAGGTGATGGTCTGTTCGCCGTTGGCGTCGGTGTAGGTCACAACGACTTCGTCGCCGTTTACCTTGGAACCGGTCACGCGAGCGCCCAGCTTGATGTCCAGACCTTGTTTGGTCAGGGTTTTGTAGGCTTCTTTGGACACAGCAGCGTCAGCAGCCATCAGGAACGTGTCCAGTGCTTCCAGAACCGTTACCTGAGCGCCCAGACGGGACCACACCGAACCCAGTTCCAGACCGATAACGCCAGCGCCGATAACGCCCAGACGCTTAGGTACGGCCTGGAATTCCAGGGCGCCGGTCGAATCAACGATCACGTTGTTATCAACTGGAGCTGGCGGAATGTCGATAGGACGCGAACCGGAAGCCAGAATCACGTTCTCGGCTTCGATGATTTCAACGCTGCCGTCTGGCTTGGTCAGCTCAACGCGCTTGCCGGCCAGCAGTTTGCCGTGGCCTTGCAGGGAGGTCACACCGTTGGCTTTGAACAGGGTCGCAACGCCGGAGGTCAGGCCTTTAACGATGTTGGCTTTACGGCCAACCATCGCTGGCACGTCCATGTTCACTTCACCGGTGGTGATGCCGTGGATAGCAAATGCATCCTTGGCTTCGTGATACTTCCAGGAGCTGTCCAGCAGCGCCTTGGATGGAATGCAACCAACGTTCAGGCAAGTACCGCCCAATGCCAGTTTGCCTTCTTTGTCGGTGTATTTTTCGATGCATGCAGTCGAAAGGCCCAGTTGCGCGGCCTTGATCGCGGCAACGTAGCCGCCAGGGCCCGCACCAATCACTACAACGTCAAATTTCTGAGACATGGGAATAGATCCTCTATTAGCTACAAGCTTCAAGCTCGGAACTTCAAGCTGCAAGCCAAGCTGCGTTACAGACAGCTTGAAGCTCGCAACTTGAAGCTGCTCCTATTAAATATCCAGCAGCAGACGAGCTGGGTCTTCCAGCAGGTTTTTGATGGCCACCAGGAAACTTACAGCTTCTTTGCCGTCGATCAAGCGGTGATCGTAAGACAGAGCCAGGTACATCATCGGACGGATTACAACCTGACCGTTGACTGCCATTGGACGCTGAAGGATGTTGTGCATGCCCAGGATCGCGGCTTGCGGCGGGTTAACGATCGGGGTCGACATCATCGAACCGAAAGTACCACCGTTGGTGATGGTGAAGGTACCGCCGGTCATTTCGTCGATCGACAGTTTGCCATCACGGGCTTTTTTGCCGTAAGCAGCGATGCCGCCTTCGATTTCAGCCAGGCTCATCAGTTCAGCGTTACGCAGTACTGGAACTACCAGGCCACGGTCGCTGGACACTGCAACACCGATGTCGGCGTAGCCGTGGTAAACGATGTCCGAACCGTCGATCGACGCGTTGACAGCCGGGAAGCGTTTCAGGGCTTCGGTAGCGGCTTTAACGAAGAACGACATGAAGCCCAGGCGTACGCCGTTGTGGGACTTCTCGAACAGGTCCTTGTACTTCGAACGCAGTGCCATGATTTCGGTCATGTCAACTTCGTTGAACGTGGTCAGCATCGCCATGTTCGACTGAGCTTCTACCAGACGCTTGGCCACGGTAGCGCGAACGCGGGTCATTGGAACGCGTTTTTCTACGCGGTCGCCAGCAGCGAATACCGGAGCAGTGGCAGCAGGCGCAGCAGCTTTGGCAGGTGCGGCAGCCGGAGCGGCTTTCTTGGCAGCAACAGCAGCCACAACGTCTTCTTTGGTCACACGACCGCCTTTGCCAGTACCGGCAACGGAAGCGATGTTGATGCCGTTTTCTTCAGCGATCTTGCGTGCAGCCGGAGCAGCCACTGGATCGTCTTCGCCGTCAGCAGCGGCTGGAGCAGCAGCTTGGGCAGCCGGCGCAGCAGCGGCGGCTGGAGCAGCGGCAGCAGCACCGCCTTCAACGATGGAGCCCAGTACTTCGTCAGACAGAACGGTGTCGCCTTCGTTTTTCACGATTGCGCCCAGAACGCCGTCAGCAGTCGCCAATACTTCCAGTACGACTTTGTCGGTTTCGATGTCAACGATCAGGTCGTCACGCTTTACAGCGTCGCCTGGTTGCTTGTGCCAGGTGGCAACGGTGCCATCGGCAACCGATTCCGGAAATGTTGGGGCTTTGATCTCGATAGCCATGTTCTTTGGTTCCTTTAATTCGGTTTCAGTGCGCGAAGGCGTTAAACAGTGAACGCGTCTTGCAACAGTTTGGCCTGTTGCTCAGCGTGCATCGATGCGTAACCACAAGCAGGTGCAGCAGAAGCGTCACGGCCCGCGTACTCAAGTACGAGAGATTTATCGTGACCGCCAATGATGCGACGCATGTGGTGCTGGCTGCAGTACCAGGCGCCCTGGTTCATTGGCTCTTCCTGACACCAGACAATGTGCTTGGCGTTTTTGTACGGAGCCAGGACTTCAATCAAGTCGTCCTCAGGGAACGGATACAGCTGCTCAAGACGCACGATAGCGATGTCATCACGACCTTCGGCACGGCGTTTTTCCAACAGGTCGTAGTAGACCTTGCCGCTACACAGCACGATACGACCGACGTTCGCCGGATCTTGTGCATCGATTTCTGGAATAACGGTCTGGAACGAACCTTCGGCCAGATCTTCCAGTGTCGAGATTGCCAATTTGTGACGCAGCAACGACTTCGGTGTCAGTACCACCAGCGGCTTGCGCAGCGGACGGATAACCTGACGGCGCAGCAGGTGGTAGATCTGCGCTGGAGTGGTTGGTACGCACACCTGAATGTTGTGCTCAGCGCACAATTGCAGGTAACGCTCAAGACGTGCCGAGGAGTGCTCTGGGCCCTGACCTTCGTAGCCGTGTGGCAACAGCATGGTCAGACCGCACAGGCGACCCCACTTGTGCTCGCCGCTGGTGATGAACTGGTCGATAACAACCTGTGCACCGTTGGCGAAGTCACCGAATTGGGCTTCCCAGATCACCAAGCCGTTTGGCGTGGTAGTCGAGTAGCCGTATTCGAACGCCAATACCGCTTCTTCCGACAGCAGCGAGTCGTACAGGTCAAAGCGAGGCTGACCTTCGTACAGGTGCTGCAGAGGAATGTAGGTGCTGGCATCTTTTTGGTTGTGCAACACAGCGTGACGGTGCGAGAACGTACCGCGGCCGATGTCCTGACCGGTCATGCGGATCGGGTGACCTTCGAACGCCAGGGTCGCGTACGCCATGGTTTCGGCATAACCCCAGTTGATCGGCAGGCCGCCGGCTTGCATTTTTTGACGGTCTTCGTAGATCTTCGACACCTGACGCTGCATGACGAAGCCTTCTGGAATTTCCAGCAGCTTGGCCGACAGTTCTTGCAGGGTTTTCAGATCAAAGCGTGTGTCGTGACGCGCAGTCCAGGCGTGGCCCAGGTACGGGCGCCAGTCAACGAACAGCTCTTTGTTCGGCTCTTTGACCAGACTTTTCACAACATGCAGACCGTTGTCCAGCGCGTTGCGGTATTCGTCGATCTTGGCCTGAACGCGCTCTTCGTCTACCACTTTCTCTTGAGTCAGACGCTCGGCATACAGTTCACGCGTGGTGCGCTGCTTGGCGATTTGCTGATACATCAACGGCTGAGTACCGTTTGGCTCGTCGGCCTCGTTGTGACCGCGACGGCGGTAGCAGAACAGGTCGATCACGACGTCACGCTTGAACTGCATGCGGTAGTCGATTGCCAGTTGGGTCACGAACAGAACGGCTTCCGGATCATCACCATTAACATGGAGGATCGGCGCCTGAATCATTTTCGCGACGTCAGTGCAGTACTCGGTCGAACGCGAGTCTTCAGGGTTGCTGATGGTGAAGCCAACCTGGTTGTTGATCACCAGGTGAACCGTACCGCCAGTCTTGAAGCCGCGAGTCTGCGACATCTGGAAGGTTTCCATGACCACGCCCTGACCTGCGAATGCAGCGTCACCGTGGATGGAAATAGGCAGTACTTTCTCGCCCGTTGCGTCGTTACGACGGTCTTGACGTGCACGTACCGAACCTTCAACCACTGGAGAAACGATTTCCAGGTGGGAAGGGTTAAACGCCATGGCCAGGTGAACTTCGCCACCGGAGGTCATCACGTTGGAGGAGAAGCCCTGGTGGTATTTAACGTCACCGGAACCCAGCTCGATTTTTTTCTTGCCTTCGAACTCGTCGAACAGGTCGCGCGGGTTTTTGCCGAAGGTGTTGACCAGCACGTTCAGACGGCCACGGTGGGCCATGCCGATAACGATTTCTTTGGTGCCATAGTTGCCCGAACGCTGAATCAGCTCGTCCAGCAACGGAATCAGGCTCTCGCCGCCTTCCAGACCGAAACGCTTGGTGCCCGGGTACTTGGTGCCCAGGTACTTCTCCAGGCCTTCAGCTGCGGTCACGCGCTCAAGCAGGTGGCTTTTGATATCAGCCGAATAGGTCGGACGGCCACGTACGCTTTCGAGACGCTGTTCAAACCAGTGGCGTTGCTCGGAATCGACGATGTGCGTGAACTCGGCGCCAATGGTGCGGCAATATGTCTGCTGCAACGCTTCGAGAATTTCGCGTAGGCTCGCTTCCTCTTTGCCGATATACAGGTCGCCGGCACGGAAGGTCGTATCAAGATCGGCATTGGTCAAGCCGTAATGATTGATCGACAGGTCTGCAGGTGCAGGACGCTGCCACAGCCCCAGCGGATCAAGCTGGGCTGCCTGGTGGCCGCGCATCCGATAGGCCTGGATCAATCGCAGCACTTCAACCTGCTTCTTCTCGTGTTCGCTGCTCACGCTTCCGGCAGATACCGGTTGGGCGCGGCGCTGGTTCTTCGCCAGCAACACGAAATGATCGCGGATTGTGGAGTGCGAAACATCGTTGGCAGAGTTGCCCTCAGTAGGCAACGTCTGAAATTTGGTGCGCCATTCTTCTGGCACAGCGTTAGGGTCGTGCAGGTAGAGCTCGTAGAGCTCTTCCACATAGGCAGCGTTACCACCTGAAAGATAGCCGCTGTTCCACATGCGCTGCATCACGCTTTCTTGCATGCTTGGTCACCCTCGGTTAGGGGACACCATCGGCGAAAACACCACAGCACTTGAGAAAGTCCGAATACAGCGACTAAAACAAGCCACTAGAGTCACGCTGATAGTCCGGGTACCAGCCCGGATGCCCCTGCTGGTCTCATTTCTTCAAAATAAGAGCCGCAACTTTGTGAGCTGCTGCTCAGGTTATAACTACGGCGCCGGTTGAAGCCTGCGCCGTAGCATCTACGGTTACAACGGTGTTGCAGTGCAGCTTTGAATCACACGCCGCTTTGCAGCAGCATGCTACGCACGTGACCGATGGCCTTAGTCGGGTTCAGGCCCTTCGGACACACGTTTACGCAGTTCATGATCCCGCGGCAGCGGAATACGCTGAACGGGTCATCCAGCGAAGCCAGACGCTCGTTGGTCTTGGTGTCACGGCTGTCAGCCAGGAAGCGGTAGGCTTGCAGCAGTGCAGCAGGGCCCAGGAACTTGTCCGGGTTCCACCAGAAGGACGGGCACGAAGTCGAGCAGCAGGCGCACAGGATGCACTCGTACAGACCGTCGAGCTTTTCACGCTCTTCTGGCGATTGCAGACGCTCGATGGCCGGAGCCGGAGTATCGTTCTGCAGGAAAGGCTTCACCTTCTCGTATTGCTTGTAGAAGATGCTCATGTCGACGACCAGGTCACGGATAACCGGCAAACCTGGCAGCGGACGAATCACCAACTTGTTACCTTTTACAACGGAGGACAGCGGCGTTACGCACGCCAGGCCGTTTTTACCGTTGATGTTCATGCCGTCGGAGCCGCAAACGCCCTCACGGCAAGAGCGACGATAGGAGAAACCTTCGTCCTGCTCTTTGATCAGGGCCAGTACGTCCAGCACCATGAGGTCTTTACCGTTGGTATTGACCTGGAATTCTTGCATGAACGGCGCGGCGTCCTGATCCGGGTTGTAGCGATAAACACTGACTTTCAACATATCGGCCACCCTTAGTAAGTACGAACCATTGGCTGGAAGGTCGGAACGGTTTTCGGCGAGAAGTTCACCGCACGCTTGGCTACGCGTTTCTCACCCGGGAAGTACAGGGTGTGGCACAGCCAGTTAACGTCGTCACGATCTTCGAAGTCTTCACGGGCGTGAGCACCGCGCGATTCCTTACGGGTTTCAGCAGCGATAGCAGTGGCTTCAGCCACTTCGAGCAGGTTTTGCAGCTCAAGGGCTTCGATACGAGCAGTGTTGAACGCTTGGCTCTTATCGTTGATCTTGACGTTGGCAATGCGCTTGCGCAGGTCTTGCAGCTGGGTAATACCCTTCTGCATGTATTCGCCGGTACGGAATACGCCGAAGTAGTTCTGCATGCAGCTCTGCAGTTCTTTGCGCAGGGTCGCAACGTCTTCGCCATCAGTGCGCGAGTTCAGACCGTCCAGACGTGCCAGGGCAGCGTCGATGTCGGACTGACGTGGACGAGCGTAATCAACGCCTTCTTTAAGCGTCTGCTCAAGGAACAGGCCGGCAGCACGACCGAATACCACCAGGTCGAGCAACGAGTTGCCGCCCAGACGGTTGGCACCGTGAACCGATACGCACGCCACTTCACCTACTGCGAACAGGCCAGGGATGATCTGGTCGTTGCCGTCGGCGTCCTGGGTGATCGCCTGGCCATGAATGTTGGTGGCAACACCGCCCATCATATAGTGGCAAGTTGGAACCACTGGAACTGGAGCCAGTACCGGGTCAACGTGGGCGAAAGTCTTGGACAGTTCGCAGATACCTGGCAGACGGCTGTGCAGAACTTCTTCACCGAGGTGGTCAAGCTTCAGCATTACGTGGTCGCCATCTGGACCGCAACCGTTGCCCGCGATGATTTCTTTAACCATCGAGCGTGCTACTACGTCACGACCAGCAAGGTCTTTGGCGTTCGGAGCGTAACGCTCCATGAAACGCTCGCCGTGCTTGTTGATCAGGTATCCACCTTCACCACGGCAACCTTCGGTAACCAGTACACCGGCGCCGGCAATACCGGTTGGGTGGAACTGCCACATTTCGATGTCCTGTACCGGTACGCCTGCACGCAGGGCCATGCCGATACCGTCGCCTGTGTTGATCAGGGCGTTGGTCGTCGAAGAGTAGATACGGCCTGCACCGCCAGTCGCCAGTACGGTGGCGTTGGCGCGAACATAGGACGTTTCGCCAGTTTCGATGCAGATAACGATCATGCCGACGAAATCGCCAGCTTCGTTTTTAACCAGGTCGACACCGTAGTATTCGTTCAGGAATACAGTGCCGGCTTTCAGGTTGGCCTGGTACAGGGTGTGCAGCAGTGCGTGACCGGTACGGTCAGCAGCAGCGCAGGTACGGGCAGCCTGGCCACCTTTACCAAAGTCCTTGGACTGACCGCCGAAAGGACGCTGGTAGATACGGCCTTGCTCGGTACGGGAGAACGGCAGACCCATGTGCTCGAGTTCGAATACGGCCTCCGGGCCTACGGAACACATGTATTCGATAGCGTCCTGGTCACCGATGTAGTCGGAACCCTTGACGGTATCGTACATGTGCCAGCGCCAGTCATCGTTTGGATCCGCAGACGCGATCGCGCAGGTGATGCCACCCTGAGCCGATACGGTGTGGGAACGAGTCGGGAAAACCTTGGTGATTACAGCAGTCTTGTGACCGCCTTGAGCCAGTTGCAACGCAGCGCGCATACCGGCACCGCCGCCGCCAATAATGATGGCGTCGAAGGAAAGTGTATTAACTGTGTTAGCCATGAATCAGATACCCCAAAGAATCTGCACACCCCAGACGAAGTAAGCGAACATCGCAACGCCGCATACTGCCTGGAAGAGGAAACGTACTGCTGTCGCGGACTTGCCCAGCGCCATTGGCGTCAGGTAGTCAGTCGCGATGGTCCACATGCCGACCCAGGCGTGAGCGCCAAGGGCAACCAGGGCCAACAGGCTGAAGATACGCATCCAGTTGCTTGCGAACAGTTCGTGCCATTGGGCGTAGCCAATGCCAGGGTTCGCAACGAGGTATCCGATCAGGAAAATGAAATAAGCCGCTAGAACGACCGCAGACACACGTTGTGCCATCCAGTCATAGAGGCCCGAACGCGATAGGTTCGTAACGCTGGTTACCATATCCAAACTCCTGCCAGAACAATCATCACTACGGAAATGACGATTACGATTTTCGAGCCCAGCTTGCCGCCTTCCAGCGTCTCACCGATGCCCATATCCATGATCAAGTGGCGCACACCGGCAACCAAGTGATACAGCAAGGCAGATAGCAGGCCCCATGCAATGAATTTGGCCAGCGGGCTGGTCAAGCATGCCTTCACCTCGGCAAAACCTTCTTCGGAACCCAGGGATTTGCTCAATGCATAAAGCATGAAGCCCAGGCCGAGAAAAAGAATGATGCCCGATACGCGGTGCAGAAACGACGTAACGCCGGTGATGGGGAGTTTGATGGTCCTTAGGTCTAGGTTTACAGGTCGTTGGCTATTCACGGCTTTTTTCACACTGAAGAGCCCCTAACAATCAGGGCAAGTTTGTTGGGATGCGCACTGGTCAGGTACCCACCACCCGGGAGTGACGACCCCCATCTAAACAGGCCCAAAAGCCTCTGGCGGTCGGCTGCCGAGTATAGACAGTTAGGTTACTAATGACAACGCAATCACCTCCCTCTAATAGAGCATTGCACTCTTCGCATAAAAGGCGTAAACGGCGTAAACGGCGGGGATATTCGAGAAAAATGACTCCTGAAAGCCTTGTACAGCAAGACTTTAGGCAAATTGACATTCAAATTTATCTAACTATAGTGGTGCGGGCCCTGCGTGGGGGGTCTGTCTGATGATTTCAAGCATAAATAGGAGGCCACATGGCTGACAAAAAAGCGCAGTTGATCATCGAGGGCGCTGCCCCCGTCGAGCTGCCCATTTTAACTGGCACCGTTGGTCCCGATGTAATCGATGTGCGCGGCCTCACGGCCACGGGCCGATTCACATTCGACCCAGGCTTCATGTCGACTGCATCCTGCGAGTCGAAGATCACCTATATTGATGGTGACAACGGTATCCTGCTGCACCGCGGCTACCCGATCGAACAACTGGCTGAACACTCTGACTACCTGGAAACAGCTTACCTGCTGCTGAACGGCGAACTGCCGACGGTAGAACAGAAGGCTCAGTTTGTCAGCAACGTGAAGAACCACACCATGGTTCACGAGCAGTTGAAGACCTTCTTCAACGGCTTCCGTCGTGACGCTCACCCGATGGCCGTCATGTGCGGCGTGGTCGGCGCACTGTCGGCTTTCTACCACGACTCTCTGGACATCAATAACCCGCAGCATCGCGAAATCTCCGCGATCCGTCTGGTTGCCAAGATGCCAACGCTGGCAGCGATGGTTTACAAGTACTCCATGGGTCAACCCATGATGTACCCGCGTAACGACCTGAGCTACGCCGAGAACTTCCTGCACATGATGTTCAACACACCGTGCGAGATCAAACCGATCAGCCCGGTACTGGCCAAGGCCATGGATAAGATCTTTATCCTGCACGCCGACCACGAACAGAACGCATCGACCTCTACCGTACGCTTGGCGGGCTCTTCGGGCGCCAACCCGTTCGCGTGTATCGCTGCAGGCATCGCAGCACTGTGGGGCCCGGCTCACGGCGGCGCCAACGAAGCTGTTCTGACCATGCTCGACGAAATTGGCGATGTGTCTAACATCGACAAGTTCATCGCCAAGGCCAAGGACAAGAACGATCCATTCAAACTGATGGGCTTTGGTCACCGCGTTTACAAAAACCGCGACCCACGCGCCACCGTGATGAAAAAGACCTGCGACGAAGTACTGAAAGAGCTGGGCATCAAAAATGACCCACAACTCGAACTGGCCATGCGCCTGGAAGAGATCGCTCTGACCGACCCTTACTTCATCGAGCGCTCGCTGTACCCGAACGTCGACTTCTACTCGGGGATCATCCTCAAGGCAATCGGCATTCCTACCAGCATGTTCACCGTAATCTTCGCCCTGTCGCGGACTGTCGGCTGGATCTCGCACTGGAAAGAAATGCTCTCCAGCCCGTACAAGATTGGCCGTCCGCGCCAGCTGTACACCGGCTACGAGTCGCGTGACTTCAGCAAGCTTGAAGACCGCAAATAAGACCATTGATACCACGATAGCGTCTTAGCTGCTGCCGATACGGCCTCTACTTGTTAGAGGCCGTATTTTTTTGTGCCCACAAAAACCGTAGTCGCTGCCGAGGCACGAAGGCTGCGATGGGATTTGAAGCAGCTCTGTGCACAAGGCAGGCAGCCCCTATCGCAGCCTTCGTGCCTCGGCAGCGACTACAAGGCGCGCCCTCCCCCCAAATAAAAACCCCCCTGCCTCACGACAGGGGGATCTCATTAAACAGACCGCTTCTAACTTGCAGCTTGCAGCTTGCAGCTAACAACTTGCCGCTGCTTTAGTGGTCTACCGCCCCGCTCGCCCCCAACCCGGTTTGTGAACGAACAAACTGCGGGAAGAACAGCGCACGCTCTTTCGCAGCCGACTTGGATTTGTCGGTCACGGAGAAGAACCAGATACCCACGAACGCAATGATCATGGAGAACAAGGCTGGATATTCGTAAGGGAAGATCGCTTTTTCATGATGCAGTATCTGCACCCAGATGGTTGGGCCCAGGACCATCAAGCCAACCGCACTGATCAGACCCAGCCAACCGCCGATCATGGCGCCGCGCGTGGTGAGGTTTTTCCAGTACATCGAAAGCAGCAGTACCGGGAAGTTACAGCTCGCCGCGATAGAGAACGCCAGGCCCACCATAAACGCGATGTTTTGGCTTTCGAACAAGATACCCAAACCAATCGCCAACACGCCCAACGCCACCGTGGTGATTTTGGAGACGCGGATTTCATCTTTATCGTTAGCTTTGCCCTTTTTGAACACACTGGCGTACAGGTCGTGAGACACCGCCGAAGCACCGGCCAGCGTCAGCCCTGCAACCACCGCGAGAATCGTCGCGAAGGCCACGGCCGAGATAAAGCCCAGGAAGATGCTACCGCCCACCGCGTCAGCCAAATGCACCGCCGCCATGTTGTTACCGCCCAACAAACCGCCCGCTGCATCTTTGAAAGCCGGGTTGGTGCTGACCAGAATGATCGCGCCGAAACCAATGATGAAGGTCAGAATGTAGAAGTAACCAATAAAGCCAGTCGCGTACAGCACGCTCTTGCGGGCTTCTTTAGCGTCACTCACGGTGAAGAAGCGCATCAGGATGTGCGGCAGGCCTGCGGTACCAAACATCAGCGCCAGACCCAGCGAGAAGGCCGAAATCGGATCCTTCACCAGGCCGCCCGGGCTCATGATGGCCTCGCCTTTGGGGTTAATCTTGACCGCTTCAGCGAACAGCGAGTTGAAGTCAAAGTTAACGTGCTTCATCACCATCACAGCCATGAAGGTCGCACCGGACAACAGCAACACCGCCTTGATGATCTGCACCCATGTAGTCGCCAACATGCCGCCGAACAATACATACAGGCACATCAGAATGCCGACCAGAATTACCGCAACGTGATAATCGAGACCGAACAGCAATTGAATCAGCTTGCCCGCACCGACCATTTGCGCAATCAGGTAGAACGCGACAACCACCAGCGAACCACACGCTGACAGCGAACGGATCTGGGTTTGGCCCAGACGGTACGACGCCACGTCTGCAAAGGTGTATTTACCCAAGTTACGCAGACGCTCGGCAATCAGGAACAGAATGATTGGCCAACCCACCAAAAAGCCAATCGAATAGATCAGGCCATCGTAGCCAGAGGTATACACCAGCGCGGAAATACCCAAAAACGATGCGGCAGACATATAGTCGCCCGCAATCGCCAGACCATTTTGAAAGCCGGTGATCTTGCCACCTGCGGCATAGTAGTCCGCAGCTGACTTATTACGCTTGGAGGCCCAGTAAGTAATACACAGGGTCGCGCCTACAAACGCGAGGAACATAATAATTGCAGAGACGTTAAGCGGTTGTTTTTGAACTTCCCCCGTCAAGGCGTCAGCCGCCCAGACACCTTGAGACAAGGCAGCAATGCCCAGTGTTGCCAATAGACGCCGGATCATTGCTCAGCCTCCTTCAGAATTGCATTGTTCAGGTCGTCAAACTCGCCATTGGCCCGGTGAATATAAATAGCAGTCAGAACAAAGGCCGAAATAATCAGCCCGATCCCGATCGGTATTCCCCAGGTTATAGCGGAGCCGGGGTACAACTTGGCCCCCATGATGTGCGACCCGTAAGCAATCAACAGAATAAAGGCGGCATATAAACCGAGCATGATCGCTGAAAGAATCCAGGCGAACCGCTCCCTTTTTTTGACCAGCTCCTTGAAACGCGGGCTGTTTTGAATCGAGAGGTAAATGCTGTCGTTCATTATTTTTGTCCTCGCAGCACAGAAGAGATGTAACGGTTTCACTATTAGGGGGCTTCGATCTCTAAGCCAGACGACTTTAGTAGTAGAACCGAAATACCCTACAGGCCCCGTATTCTCTAGGCTGCGCGAATAACGACATCATTTGGCCAGTGCTCAAAATAGAAAAACCGCCCGGCGATTAAACCGGGCGGTTCTGTGTGCTGCGAGCTAGACACTTCGCGGTTATTTAGCCGTCCACTCAGCGACACGCTCAGGGTGTTTGGCAACCCAATCTTTGGCGGCAGCTTCTGGCTTGGCCCCCTCTTGAATGGCCAACATAACCTCACCAATTTCGTCTTTGGAGTTCCACGAAAACTTCTTCAAGAACGCTTCAACTTCGGGTGCTTTCTTTTCCAGGTCCTTGCTACCGACGCTATTGACAGTTTCTGCAGCGCCAAAGACGCCCCTTGGATCGTCCAGGAAGCGCAACTTCCACTTGGCGAACATCCAGTGCGGTACCCAGCCCGTCACTACAATCGGTTCATTTTTAGCGTATGCACGCCCAAGCTCAGAGGTCATGGCCGCACCCGAACTGGCTTGCAACTTATAATTCAAACCGTAGTCCTTGATTGCTTCGTCCGCTTTCAACATCACGCCCGACCCTGCATCAATCCCTACGATTTTGTTTTTATAGCCTTTATCGTCCTTCAGATCAGCAATCGATTTGGCCTCTACGTACTCCGGCACAATCAAACCAATTTTTGCTTCTTTAAAGTTGGGGCCAAAATCCACCACTTTGTCTTTATTCTTGGCCCAGTATTCGCCGTGAGTCACTGGCAGCCAGGCAGACAGCATCGCATCGAGTTTGCCAGTGGCCACGCCCTGCCACATGATGCCCGTGGCTACCGGCATCAATTTCACGTCGTAACCCAACTTCTGCTTGATCACCTCTGCGGCCACGAACGTTGTCGCCACACTGTCGGACCAACCGTCGACATAACCGATATTAAGGGTGGGCTTGGTCTGAGCAATCGCCAACCCCGCACTCATCGCCAGCACCAAGGCAGCTCCCGCGCTCAAGAGTCGTCGCATCTTCATCTATGATTCCTCGCTGTGCCGGGCCCGACGAGTGCCGGACCACATCAGGTTCCAGGGCTTTATCAACACCCCGACATAACATCCCCCCTGATAATCGGCCTCGCCTGCCAAGTGCCCTGCTCTGACGACGACGCCCAGCCAACCATCAACGACATCTGCCGCTGCCTCAAAGCACTTTGCCCGGACACCCACCTGAACTTTGCATGACAAAATTATACGGAGGCTCTAGGCGCAGCTGATTGCAGGTAAGATGCGCGGCTTTGCTCCCATACGGCCTGACCATGTCCGCGACTGCCCGCTCCCCTGTATTGCCTTACCTCCTTGCCTGCTTGCTGGGCGTGTGTGCCATTGCCGGTTTCTGGTATGGCCTGGGCAAACCCGTCATCCTGCCCGATGCCGCCACCCCTACGCACAAACTGCAATGTGCGTCTTACACGCCGTTCGACAAAGACCAGTCCCCGTTCGACCAGCCTTTCGTACCCCGCGTAGAACGCATGGACGCGGACCTGGCATTGTTGGCGACACGCTTTGAGTGTATCCGCACGTACTCCCAGGCCGGGCTTGAAGCCCTCCCGCAACTGGCCCGCAAGCACGGGCTGAAGATGATGAGTGGCGCCTGGGTTAGCAGCAACGCGGTAGAGACCCAAAAAGAGGTCGACGCACTGATCGCCAACGCCAATGCCAACCCGGATGTCATCAGCGCCGTGATTGTCGGCAACGAAACCTTGCTGCGCAAAGAAATCACTGCACCCCAACTGGTCAAGCTGATCACGCAGGTCAAAAGCCAGATCAAACAACCCGTCACCTACGCCGATGTGTGGGAGTTCTGGTTGCAACACCCCGAGATTGCACCGGCAGTAGACTTTCTGACCATCCACTTGCTGCCGTATTGGGAAGACGACCCTGCCGGGATCGACCAGGCCGTCAACCACGTTGCCCAGGTGCGCCAGGAATTCGGCAGCAAATTCGATAAAGACATCCTGATCGGCGAAACCGGCTGGCCCAGCGAAGGCCGCCAGCGCGAAACCGCCCTGCCGAGCCGCGTCAACGAAGCCAAATTCATTCGTGGCTTTGTCACCCTGGCCGAACAGAACGGCTGGAAATACAACCTGATCGAAGCCTTCGACCAACCGTGGAAGCGTGCCAGTGAAGGTGCAGTGGGCGGTTACTGGGGGCTATTTGATGCCGATCGCCAAGACAAAGCCATACTTGCAGGCCCCGTAACCAACCTGCCCCATTGGCCAGCCTGGCTGGGGCTGGGCATCGCCCTGTTTGCGGCCACATTGTTGATCGGTGGACGCGTACGCAGCACGCGCTCGGCCCTGTTACTGCCGGCCTTGGGGGCCGTGGCGGGTTGTAGCCTGGTGGCATGGGCCGAACTGGCATCAGTCACCAGTCGCTTTGCCGAAGAATGGACATGGGCCGGGTTGTTGATTGTGCTCAATCTGGTGGTGCTCGCCCACGGCGCTTTAGCGCTGGGGCAACAACAGGGCTGGCGTAAGGGCCTGTTCAACGTGCTCGAGCGTCATGCAGGGTGCTGGATCGCAGCCGCCGGGTTTGCCGGTGCAGTCATGATGCTGGGCCTGGTATTTGAACCCCGCTATCGCAGCTTCCCGAGTGCCGCTCTGGTACTGCCAGCTTTGGTTTACCTGCTGCGCCCGGCGAGCGGACCACGGCGTGAACTCAGCCTGTTGGCGCTGATCATCGGCGCGGGCATCCCGCTGCAACTGTACCGCGAAGGCCTGAACAACCAACAAGCCTGGGTATGGGCCTTGGTCAGTGTATTGATGGTCATCGCGCTGTGGCGCAGTCGCCGTCAATAACCTAAAAAATCTGTAGGAGCGAGCTTGCCTCGCGATCTTTTGATCTTTAAAAAGATTGCAAGCTCGCTCCTGGACTGGATTATTTTTGCGGTTTTGCCCGAACCAGCCGCAAACCTGCAATCACCACGGCAAAGACCGCCAAACTGGCGTTGTAGAGCGCCAATGCCGGCAAGCCAAACAGCAACGCCAACACCGCCAGTGCATTGCCAACACGTCCCGGCACAAAAAAAGCCAGCACCGACGTCACCAACGCCGCCCAGCCCAACGCCCTGAAGTGAATCAACCAGCCAAGGTTTGAGCGCAACTGGCATTCCCAACGCCGGGCCTCAGCAACGCACGTTCCCACCCATTGCGGGTCCTCCATCAAGCCGTAACGCAGGCCATAACTGGCCGCCAGCCACAATGGCAAGGCAATGAGCAGCAAGATCCACGGCAAACGAGGGTGCATACAAAACTCCAATAGGCAAAAGCGGCGCCCAGCTTAATCGCCCTTTAGGGGTATGCAAGCCTTGCAATCAGATAACTGTTCACTAAAGTCATTCAACGTGTATCTTCTGGTAGTTCATTGCCTGCTTTCTTCTGCCCGGGGGATGTATTTTGTGTCAGACAATGGCACTTCGACTGTAGCCCTGTGGTCATAGCCTGCGAATCATTTTCCGCACTTTATTAGGGATAGTCGTCATGCTTCGTTCTCTACCCTTTGCCGCCTTGCTGTGCGGCCTTATTTTGAGTGCGTCCGCACAAGCGGTCGATGTCGACCCCGCCACTTATGGCTACCCCCTGACCAACCCCTTCGAAGCCACAATTGCTACAACCCCGCCGGAAATGCGCCCACTGCTGCCCAGCGAAGATGACATCAACCAATCGGATTACACCCTCAAGCTGCGACCAGAGCGCGAGTTCACCTTGCCGGCCAACTTCTGGGCAGTGAAAAAGCTCACCTACCGAATCGCCAAGCAAGACCACGCGGCCCCGCTGATCTTCCTGATCGCCGGTACAGGGGCGCCCTACGACAGCAGCCTCAACGAGTTTTTGAAAAAGCTGTTCTATCAAGCCGGCTACCACGTTGTGCAATTGTCGTCGCCAACCAGCTATGACTTTATGAGCGCGGCTTCACGCTTTGCCACACCCGGTATCAGCCAATACGATGCCGAAGACTTGTATCACGTCATGCAAGCGGTTCGCGCCCAACAAGCCAATGTGCCGGTGACTGAGTACTACCTCGCGGGTTATAGCCTTGGCGCACTGGACGCGGCCTTCGTCAGCCACCTGGACGAAACCCGCAAAAGCTTCAACTTCAAGAAAGTCTTGATGCTTAACCCGCCGGTGAACCTGTATACGTCCATCAGCAACCTCGACAAGCTGGTACAAACGGAAGTTAAAGGCATCAATAGCAGCACCACGTTCTACGAGTTGGTACTGAACAAGCTCACCGAGTACTTCAAGCAGAAAGGCTACGTCGATCTCAATGGCGCGCTGGTCTACGACTTGCAAAACTCCAAAGAGCGTTTGACCAACGAACAGATGGCAATGCTGATTGGCACTATGTTCCGGTTTTCATCCGCCGACATCGTGTTCACTTCAGACCTGATCAACCGTCGCGGTCTGATCACGCCTCCCAACTACCCCATTACCGAAGGCACTAGCCTGACGCCATTCCTCAAGCGCTCACTGCTGTGCGACTTCGATTGCTACCTCACCGAGCAAGTCATACCGATGTGGCGCGCCCGCACCGATGGCGGCAGTTTGCTGCAACTGATCGACCAGGTAAGCCTGTATGCCTTGCAGGACTATTTGAAAAACAGCCCCAAAATTGCCGTTATGCACAATGCCGACGACATCATCCTGGGCCCTGGTGATTTGGGCTTCTTGCGCAAGACCTTCGGCAACCGCCTGACTGTCTACCCGTATGGTGGCCACTGCGGCAATCTCAACTACCGCGTTAACACCAAAGACATGCTGGAGTTCTTCCGTGGCTAAACATCTCGTGCTTCTCGCCGCCCTACTCAGTGTCGGCTACGCCCAGGCAGACGACAGCAAAGCCAACATCGAACCTACACACGACGTTGATGGCTTTACACAACCCCTAAAACTGTTGAAGTTCAATCCAGGCCTCGATCAGCGTGAATTTGAGCGCGCCACCATGGGCGCGCTCAATGTGTACGACCCGCTGGAGTCGATTAACCGGCGCATTTACCACTTCAACTACCGCTTCGATCAGTGGGTATTCCTGCCAGTGGTCGATGGCTACCGGTACGTAACGCCCAGTTTTGTGCGCACTGGTGTCACCAACTTTTTTAATAACCTGGGCGATGTACCCAACCTGTTTAATAGCATGCTGCAGCTCAAGGGCGACCGCTCCTTGAAAACCACGGCACGCTTGCTGTTTAACACTACGCTGGGGGTTGGCGGGCTGTGGGATCCTGCTACCGCCATGGGCCTGCCGCGCCAGAGCGAAGACTTCGGGCAAACCCTGGGCTTTTATGGTGTACCGGACGGCCCCTATTTGATGCTGCCGATCCTGGGCCCATCAAACCTGCGCGACACCACGGGGCTGGTGGTCGACTACGGCGCCAATCGAGAAATCAACTTCCTCAACGTACCGCGCGAAAGCTCGCGCCACCCGGAAATCTGGCTGCTGCAAGCCATCGATAAACGCTACAACACCAGCTTCCGTTACGGGCAATTCGACTCGCCATTTGAATATGACAAATTGCGTTACATCTACACGGAAGCTAGAAAGTTGCAGATTACTGAATAAGCCGTAAAGCAAAAGGCAGGCGGGTAGGTGCGAATACTAATATTTCAATCCTGCCAGCCTTCCTACAGAATTGTCCGAGTAATTCCCACATATATTTATCCGAAATAAACACAGCCTTACAGCACATTCTCAATTTCTTGAAGAAATATCTTACATAGTCCTTCCTACAAGTTTGTTAGAGTGCACGCGCTCACCTTATCAAGGAACGAATGAGAACGTGCCATCATCCACTCTCCTCAATAAGCTTTATCATGAGCCAACCCGAGTGATTATTGCCGATGATCACCCTGTCGTATTGATTGGCACACGCATTTCCCTAAGCACATTAATCAACCCGACTACCTGCATCACCCACGAGGCATCCACCCCTGAGACACTTATTCAGCTATTAGAGCAGGAGCCCTGTGACCTGGTTGTTACCGACTTCTTTATGCCTTCAGAAAACTTTCCAGATGGATTAGCGCTGATTAGCTACATTCGCCGGAACTTTCCTCACGTAAAGTTGCTGGTCATGACCATGATGAAGAATCCAATGATTCTAAGGCAATTGCTCAAATTGGGCGTCACCTGCCTGCTTGACAAGCACTCCCCCGCTGAAGAATTTAAAACTGCAGTGCGGGCGGCAATTCAAGGTCGGTGTCACCTGAGCCCGAGCTTTGGCCTGGTATTGAGAAGCCCTAAAAAAGGCGAAATCATAAATAGCAGACTGTCGATCAAAGAGTTGGAGGTTGTGCGCCTATTTGCTCAGGACCTTTCAGGACGTGAAATTGCAAGACGCTTGAACCGCAGCGAAAAAACGATCAGCCGACAGAAACGTAGCGCCATGAATAAGTTGGACATCCAAAGCAACAGCCAACTCGCAGCATTTGGCCAAAGCTTTTAAAACCCGAACACCCTAAAGTCTACTCTATAAAAAAGGCGCCATTAACAATTAATGGCGCCGTAACACAAAGAGTACAGGCTTAAATCCAAACGCTTAGCAATTAAGGCGCAGCACTACTTACAGATATCAAGCGACTTAAGTCATCATATTTAAGAACTCTTCCACACTCATCGATAATGAGATTCCCATTCGCATCGTAGTCCAGAATCAATTCACGAGGAACTGCTGATGCGTGGGTATTTGTAACACGACTCAGTTGAACAGGATCGTCGTCATTCTCATAGTAGTAAGCGGCTGTATTTGACTCAAGGCCAAACGAGGTTCTGACGCGAGTGATATTATCCAAGTGATCAAATCGAAAAATCTGCTCATCGATAAGATTGCCATAGGGGTCTACGGGTTTCTGGCTACCCAGGCAGGTGTACTTGGTTAACCGAGCTCGTGCATCGTACTCATAGGCTTCATCACGTAGAACTTCGAGTACATTACCATCTATATCAAGGGCAGTGAGTTCACGTTGTACTAGGTTATCAACGGCATTATAACGCTGAACCAATTTCTGCTTGACGCCGTTCAGATCAAAAACGCGCTCTGTTTCACGTCCATACTCGTCATAGTGCAAGTTAATGCTAACCGCCAGCGAATTTGCTGAGTCAGTTGTGTCTGTGGTGGTTATGGTAGTCGTTTGACCCAACTCGTCGTACGAGAAAATCGATTCTGTGAGCCCTAGCTTGGTTGATACAATTCGCCCTCCGCGTTCAAAATCATAGTGGTAACTCTGAGTATTACCCAGCACATCGGTATAACCCAAGATCAATCCTTGCAAGCTGTAGTTATAAACCATCGAATGCACGCCCTGAGTTTCGGACTGTATATCTCCAGTGCTGAAGTATTTACGGGTCAAACTCAGTCCAGCCTCTGAACAAGAGTCAAGCCGCGCATTTTTAAGATCATAGGTATAGGTTGCCTCCTCTCCATTAGCGAATCTTTTCTCCGGCTCTTCACCCAATAGGGGATTGTAGCGATACTCAACCACTTGCCCCCCAGCCTTGGTAACCTTAGAAGGTTGGGTCTGCCCAGGTAGATACTCATAAGCTTGGCAGCGGCCTCCGGTAACCGATGAACACATGCGCCCAAGACCATCAAAAGTTTGAGCCCCCAACTCGATAGTATTAACGCTGATAGAGACAGGCAGATCTTGAGTACTGTGCGACGCATAACTGCGTACGACCACAGCCCCACCAGGTAAATCCGTTTGTACTACCCGCGCATAAGCATCATAGGTATAGAGGGTGACGTTAGATAAAGCATCAGTCTCTTTCGCTGTACGTCCAAGGCCGTCATATTCATAAAAATGAGTGCTGACCAATGCCGCAGCCAAATTCCATCGTTGCTCCTGCACGGGTTTTTCAAACTTATTGACTAGCGTGACAGACTTACCCGTTGCCTTGATCACTTCACCCGCGCTGTCGGTAAACTGCCGCCAACTGGTAGTAACGACCCCATCTTGCCAATCGGCTGTCCCACGCGGCTCAGTCACTTCATAGACTTCAACTTTATCCGGCCCCACAGTACAGAATTGCTGCCCCCAATCATCATAGCGAAAACTTGTGGTCATTGGCCTGTCAATATCGCCCTCCCAATCGACCACAGTTTCTTCAATCAATTGGTTCTGTGCGTTATACAGGGCAGTGTAAATCGGCCTTAATAAATCAGCCTTCAATTTACTATCAGCATTAATACGTAGTTCTCTGACAGGCCGGTTGAGCCCATCCATATACGTCACCGTCTTGACGTTTTTAACGTTGATAGCGGTCTGAGTTGCCTGATCCCCAGCCTTGGCACACAAGGTGTAACTATACTGACGTGTCGCTTCGGCATCTTTACCTGGTGCAACAGTTTCACTAAGTACCCGTTGCAAAGCATCGTACACATAAAGAATTTCTACACCATTATCATCCCGGGTCAGTAATTCTTGACCGGAAAACAAGGAGGTTTCATTGGTCACCGCCTTAGTGAACACATCCAAATCTGAGTGCTGTTGCACCACCGTGGTTAAAACAGTAAATGCCTCACTCTCGCCGGGAGCAGGTACAGGGCCTAAGTTATACTGATACGAAGTAGTCAGTGAATGACCATTTAGTGTTAGTACCTCAGAGGAGACCTTGCCGTGGCGCAAACTATCGGTGACAGCGTCAACATAGTGATACTGAGTGGTCTGCAAGGTCGTTGAAGCACCGTTTAGATCTTCTTGCAGCAACTCTGTATCCAGCACATGCCAGGGATAAATTGCGTCACTAACCGCCGCTAGAGTTTTATGTCGATAGGTAGTACTGAGCGTCGGCGCATGAGCAGCAGATGCGGGTGCTGGAATGATAACTTTCATTTTTAGATGCCGTACAAAGCCAGCTTGGTCAGGCGGGCACGCGTCCACTTCCCCCTCGACCGGATAGTAAACAGACTCCTCGGTTACACCATTGGCCTGCCTGTGCAGTGTTACATTGCCTTGGTTATCATATTCGCTGTACTCAGTTTCAGTACGCATCAATGACTCAGTACTCAAACGCCAAGTGGTGCTGACATTTTTTGGCAATTGGCAATAAGGTAATTGCTGACTGAAAGGTACATCGGGATCAACGTAATAAACGGTGAAAACTTCCTGAATGTTATTACCCTGCGTGGTGGATTCACTGATCAACAAGTGAAAACAGTTAAAACTGCGCTTGATGGTGCGCACGGCGCTACCCTCAACCATCAACAGCTCGACCGTTTCATAAACATAATCCGATGCTGCTTGATACAGATTATCAACCCCGGAGTCATTCCAAGTCACAGCACTGTCGCCCGCACCTAAAAAGTTCTTGGCTGAATAGGTGTAATGAGTCTCTACCGTCGCCTGACCAAATCCAGGAACAACAGTGTAACTAGAGACACGAGGCAACGTTGAGGGCGAAGCACCCACAGGTAACTGATGCCCACCCCATTCATAAGTAATGAACTCACTGCCACCCACAGGCGAGAAGGCCTCGGTGATAAACATCAGCGCTGTATTGATATCTTGCTTGTAAGTGAACCTCCATCTGGCACGCTCAGGGGTCGGCAGCACAATAGAATCAACGACACCGTTGGCGCCGAGCTCCAATTCGTACTTTGCGAGCGCCGCGCCTTGCTCACCGGCGAAAGGATATAACAACACTTCAATATTCGCATTGGCGTTGCGCTTGGCACTGAACACTGTATTTCCCAGCTCATCCTCAATACGCGTCAACATCAGTGGATAAGCAGTGTCTTCATAATAAAACGAGACACTACGACCCTCAACTGAATACAACCGTACTGGCAAAGCAATGCGTGACTCTGCGCGACCAAAGACTAGCAACTCTTCGATATTTCCGGATTTATGTACAATTCGATAACGCTCACCACCATCATCGTACAATTTGAAACTGAGGAGTTTTTGCTCCTCCATTTTGCAGAGTCCATCAGTGACTGAAGTGACTTTAAAGGTTTCGCCTGCCCCCAACGACACAATCGAACGTTTAGGATCAAACTCAGAACGTTGCAGACTCCAGCCCAAGCCCCAGCCAACGTCTTGGCTACTGAGCGGATTAAATGCTAATCCTATAGAGGGGGCAGGGCCTGCCAAATTGTTAGCCAACACCGTGGGTAAGTTGATGGCAACGGTGTACAGGCCAGTACGGGGATCTACTCCACTGTTCAAAAAACTAAGAAAGTTAAATGCGTTAGAATGCACTGCTGTGTTCGTAGCCATACGACTCTCCAAGCAATAGAAATTACACAAAAGTTGTATATATATTCCAGCACACCAAAACATTGATACCAATGAATGCTATGACGCACTGATAAATAAAGTGCCCGAGGACACTTTAATAGCTAACCATCAAAAACCAATTAGAGAGAGCGCACGATTTGCACACATGATAGTTTACCATCTATCTGCGCACCATTTTTATACCGTTTCTTCTCTAGCCTAAGGCCTGGCACAATCACTGCCTTATCATCAAAGGTAATGGTATTACTTATAGATACAAAATCTGTAGTCGTTTCGAATTTGATAGTTTTGAACAGGAAGTCAAAATTCTCTTGATCCCTTCCACAATTTGCATCATCGGTCATTAAAATGGTAGCTGCCGAAGGAACATGATGAAGCTTAAAAAAGTAAATATTATCGTTGGGGCACTTATTGGTTGACTCATTCGTAAAACCATAAGCACCCGTTACGAAGGGTATAACACATTTACTTTTTTGGTCTTTATCGAAAAACTCAATAGTTCCGTCCTCAGCAGTAACCTCCGGAACCTTCGCGGAACCCTCAGCGAGCGTGAGACCAGCACCGAAAAACGCTGCCAAGAAAGCAACAACTATTACAATTTTAGATGGGACATTCATTATAATTGCCTCTTGTTAAGAATCAAATATATAAAACACACGACCAACCTCACAGGAATTTTAACTCCATATTTTGTCGGTCATGAATCGACTCAGCAGGAAACCCTACTACACACTTATAGGTATTACCGTGTTGATCAACAAATGCAATATTGATATCGCTATAAAGTCTATCGCGGGCCACAATATCCTCTTGTGCAACTAAAGCACCATATCGCACATCGTCAGTTCGATGCATACTAACAATAAAATCCCCTTCAGCTATAGCCTTCTCAAGAGGGAAAGTCGGCACAGTTTGTGTCAACATGATATTTTTCATCCAAGGGTCGACATATATATTACTGCTTTTTTCTTCACCTGATTCTACATCAGTCAATTTAGCGGGATTCCAGGCGTATCCGGAGAAACTAAACATAGTTTCTTCTAACAGTCTTGATTCCCAGCGTACCGTCGATTTGTGTCCAAAACCTGTAGCTGTTGGAAGGAAACTCAAGCGCGCCATCTTGCAATTGAAAAACTTTAACTCGTAATAATCAATCGTATTCAAGTGGAAATCATAATAATCACCGGGTTCCGGCTCAAGCTGCTCGTGTTGATTTATTGCCTTGGTTATTCCAGTTTTAAGCGTACCATCAGAAATCATTATTTTATCGAATGTGTAGTCTTTATTGACTATCAACCGAGGGGGATCTACAGGCGTGAGATTGACTTGACCGTTGATGGCATCGGAGGTATTTGAATAAAACGTTTCCTCATTATTCCCGCCAACAAATGAGAGATGGAATGTACCATTTTCCTTTGCCGGCATTGTCGTTTGTACATACAATTCAAAATTGGCAGTACTTTGTTCGCTCAGGGGCTCCGCTGAGGCTAAACCCAGCGCTGGAACTCCAGCCCCCGGAAAAAGATGATAGGCGTTGGCAATAGTCGTGGTTGCCCATGCGCCAACACCTGGTGAGATCCCCACCTGTCCTGGCGGCAATGGATTAACCTGCGCCCCCCCGGAAGTCACTAATCGCAGTGATTGCAATTCTAAACTTGAAGGCCGTTGCGGGTTATTATTAAGCACCGTAGTTTCTATACTGACAGCCAATTTAACCTGTTGTAAACCGTTACGATATACATAACCAGTCGGGCCTAAGTTGCCCGAGCTGTCCCGTACTTTTACAGTGAACTTTGCCAACTTTGTCCAGCCAGGCCCCTCTTCAAACTTATCGAACTCAATGGTGCTGTAACCCGTGAAAGTGAAAATACCCGAGGTCTTGACACACTTAACTAGCGTCACTGGATCTACCACTGGATCAGGAGCAGTAAATATACCTGATTGAGGGTTTTCGAATGCTCCCCCGCCTCGAATCACACTCCATGTAGTTGTATCCGCTGGAAAGTCATCCTCCACCGCAAAAGTAACAGTTTTACCTCTTGTCAGATGTGAGGTATGAGCAGGGCTTACCCCAAGAGACAAATAATTATTGAATAAAACTACCGTTGACTGGGCTGTTTCTTTAAGCGCTTCATCATAAACACTAATAACTTGAACCGTCTCGAAGGTTGCTTGCTCTGCAGTAGGAGGCGTATAAATGGCGGTATTTCCACTGCCCAACACCTCTAGTTTCCCCACCAAAGGTAACGACAGCGACCATGTCAATTTTGAGGTCGCACTAGTCGCAGCAAACAAGGTAACTGTCTTCGGGGTTAACTCAATAATTCGGCTACTGACCTGAGGCGCAATTACCATACGCTCAGCTGTAACCATGACAGCCGCTGACACCTTATAAAATACATCATCAAGAATAACCGTGCCGGTAATAACCACCCGTGCCGTATCGGCTTCAATATCATCCACGCCCATCGCGGTATAAATACCGTCTGAATTAATAGCACCATCCCCTTTCAGGGTATGACTATTCAGACTCTTAGCGGTCCATGTCACGCCCGATACGGCTGTACCATCGCTGCGTTTCACACTAAACGCTTGGGTCTGTCCCACCTTCAAGGTAGACAACAAAGGATGAATCACCAACTGCGTGGCCGAAGGATTCACATTACCGAAGTTAATATAATCAAACGGTTCAGCACTGTCTTTACTGAGGAAGCTATCTGCTCCAGGAACGAGCAAATTACTCAGTTGCTCGATGCTTTTATCATTGACATAATCACTCCACTTTTGCGTAACAACAACCGCAGCTGAATAAATATCCTGGCCCAATTCATCTTGATCATCCGGGATCAAGTATGGAAAACCAGAGCCTTCCCTCGGTAGATTGCCTATTTCTGTATCAGCGGCGACACGCACAAATACAACAACGCCACCATCTCCATAATTAGAGGCTGTTAAATTGTCCGCGCCAGGTGCACGCTGGGTAAGTATTGAAAACTCTTTGGGTGCAAGAGGGTCATAACTCCCCATGTCCAAGACCCCCAGCACAAACACCCGTTGAGTCTCTGGCAAGGAATTAAAAAAATCCTTGAAACCAGTCCCTAGTGGCACTTGGTCTAGAGCGTCAGGCAACAAATTACAGCTGAAGTCTACACCTTTGGACAAGTCCATCATTACAACGCCCAACTCCGATACACTACCCGTAATCATCGAGAGTTGGAGGCGCATGGTCACTTGATAACCATGCGACTCTCGAATTTTCAAACTGGTATTCACACGTGCGGCTTTTTCACCCGGCTGCATCAGTAATAAATTGCCAGAAACAATATTCAGAGTAACGGTTGCCATTGACTCGTCAAGTGATGCCGCCTGTTCGAAAGACAATAACGGTTTTCCAAGTACAACGGAGTCCAGCTTTACAGTTGCATTTGAACTGCTTGATAACGAAATTTCGCCTGCAAACCCAGGAAAAAAACTATTGCCCTCCATGCGGGATACATACTGCTGCTCTAACAATCGATTAAGCCTAGTCTTGTTAAAAACATTGACAGCCCCCCAACCAAACGTGACGGACTGGCCAGCCATTTGCTTTAGTATTTCTTCACGCGAGTTAATACCCATTACGGCACCTCATTCAAAAATTTAAAAAAATTTATCTGCCCTACACATCAAGGTGCAGCATAGGCAACCAGCGGCAAGGGTATTACGATAAAAGAGCTAAATGTAAAAGGCCCGCTTGCATATTTGCACTTTGCTATTGCAAAAGTATCGCTATTATTTTCAGATTGGGTATAAAGACCCTTTGCATCAATCGTACCACTGCCCACGACTGTAAGTGTCGTGGCCGCTTCTGCGATTATATCAGCCCCCCCAGTCACCCATTCTAATTGCACCGTAGTGGCTGTTGAACTACCCTCGACCATCGCAGCGCCCGCATCCGCAGTGCGATTAACGATGACAGTGGCGACAACTTGATTGCCTGACTCATCTGTCACGCTAACACTATCGATATCATAAGGACTTGTTGAATCCGTATAGTTAGGCGTATAGACATTACTGTAGCCAATCTTATCTTGCAGTCCACCTTGACCCGGGCCAATCAGCTCCCATGAAAGTGAAGCCCCACTCACATGATTGGCACTGAATGAGACGTTGTCGCCTTCAATTGGAGTCTTACCAATTGTTTTCACTGTTAGTAAAGGATTCACTGTAATGGTTTTTTTCAGCACACTGACTAATGCATAGCTGACATAATTGCCTTTTTTTGCAACTACGCGTTCGCGGATAAAGTCACCTTTAAAACCAGATAAATCAGGCGGTGTATACAGGCCAGTGCTGGTATCAATAGTTCCCTTTAACGTGCCGTCGCCAGAAACAGATTCAACTGACCATACCACATCTGTTACCGTGGCAGGCTCAACTCTAAACTGATGAGTGGTGCCAACAGGCATTATGTGTGCCATAGGTGTTATTTCGTAAGCTGAAAATGAATGGCCCACTGTACCTTGCATGACCAGATCGTTAGGCAGGCTACAACTGTTCAGGCTGACGGAATCTTCATTTCTGAAAAGTATACTCTCAAGAACGAACGTGTTCAGTTCTGGCAAACCAGCGAGGGCATTGTGGGTTGCAGCTTTAATCTTACCGATCATCTCTGGCACGTATTCACTTTTGTACTTAATACACAGCCTGTTCATAACGTCATTAAGCGCGTCAGTGGCGGCGGGTATGCTAGTGCACTTAATTGTCTCGGATCGGCTAGGCTCATTATCCATGACCGAGCTAACTTCCAAACCACTGCCATCGGCCTTAACTTTATAAGATGCCTTTGATGACCCCGCCCAAGTTTGAGCTAAAGTCCCAACCCATTGTGAACCCCAGTTATTAAAATAACCTGCTGAAATATCAACTGTATTCTGGCCACTCCAAGCAGCTGTAATGTACTCGCCCGCCGCAGTCACCTTTAGTTGATTACCTTCACCTGCAAACTCCAAGGTTTGGTAAGCAATGGTCACCGGCAATGTGGCCCCTTCACTCTCAGTTACATAGTTGTAGCTTTTGTGTTGCACATCAGCACTTCCACTTAGCGTTTTAAGTACATAGTCATTCTCTTCTTTAACAGCGGTACTGGTCATCGAAGAATAAAACGACGAGAGTTGCGGGTGTACCACTTTTTCAAGCAGTGTTTTTTGCCCTAACATAATAATTGCAGAGTCTCTGCTCGTCAGGTAGGGAAAATCAGCTGGGAGTGCTGTCCCGACAAGGTCTCCCTGCATCGCTACCAGCACCAACAACTCGCCGTCGGCAATACCTGTAGAACCAGGAAGTTGACGAACATAAAGTACTATCGACGCAGGCTTAAGGTATTGATTCTTACTTTTGTCAATCGTACTCAAGACCCAGACTTTTTGATCCAGAGGTAGTTTTTCTTTAAAGTAGGCCTGAATCGCTTTACCTACATCTTCCTGATCCATACTATGTTCATTAACATCAACTGTGAAACCGGTTCCTTCACTAATATCAAAAACCACCTGGTCTTTGTCATTTACCGCACCTTTCCTGGCCATCAGGTCAAGTGTCATGGTTAACACTTGGCCGTCCAGCGGGTCCAGTACACTAATCGACGTGACAATCCCCTTGGCTGCGACAGTTTTATATGAACCGGCAATGATCGGCAGCCGAAGCTTACAACGCGGATCATTACTGACATCTCCATCCGTATGATTTTCGAAGGACATGAGTGGCGCATCAAACTCATATCCAGATAGCTGCTTCGTCTCTGCCCCTCCTGACACCGAAAGACTGATAGGTAGCGCAACGCTTGCCGAATTGAAGCGCTGAATGTACTCCTGCTTTAACACTTTATTGGCTGATTGACGGTCATACGCCAAAATAGCACCCCAACCATAGGTTCTTGACCCTTCAGCAAGCCACTGATTAAGTTTTAAAGTATCATTCACTACTGGCACAGTTTTAGTTAACTTGCTCAACGCCCTGAATTCTTTTGACATATTGCACCTCAGTGTTTTTAATTGCCATTGTGACTTTGGTTAAGCAACCAATTTAAATTCAACAGTCGGGAAAGTTTGATAGCTCTCCCCACCATCGAAACTGACACTGGTTTTAATCGAAAATATTTCACCCAACGTCAACCCATTGAGGTAACTCAACGGTAAGATCACATCAAACTTCCCGAGCTGAGCCTCAGCCAGCACTACTTTTCGGCTGCGGCATAAATCATAGTTTTCACCCGCATCACTTACTCCGCCATTAGCCTCAATGGTGACTAATTGATCTGCTGCCATGAATTTCCACTTATCCAGATAAAACGGGGCACCGCTACTTGGCACTTTCGCCCGTGAAATCTCTGTTACTGCGCCCTCCAACGCACACTTCAAACGTGTGTATTGGTTGACGGGCAATTTATTAATCTCAATATTGAAGGGGGCTGAATAGTAAATTTCCTTATCATCCACCGGGTGCTCAGGTACGACGCTATACACGACATCTATTCGCTTACCCATATAGACCGGAATAAACTCCAACGGAACTTTGAATTCTCGTGGATTACTTTCTAGTGCCGCCCCCGTGTAAGCTGCACTCCCATCTACAAAAGCCCATTCAACGTGTACCGTATCGCCCGCCTCAATAATTGCAGCATCCGGGACTATCACACTCGCCCCGCGCACTGCCCCCTCCATTGCATCATACATAAACTGATCTTCATCATCCGGATAGGCTGTTTTAACCATTGGCGCAATTAAACTTCGCGTTTGGCGAACTTGGAACTCTAATACATTAGAAGTTCTCGATAGCTTCTGACGGCCCCACTGATAAAATAGTTGGATCGTCTGCCAGTTGTTAGCCTTTAACCAATTAGCGTCAAACACACACTCCACTCTGCCACTGTCTAGGTTCGATGGGTCAACGCGCAGTGTTTTTAATGCACTTAATGTCTGCACAGTGCTCATTCCGTACACTCGAATGTCATCTCCTATTCGGGCCCCTTCGTACAAAGGGATACGTACAGTAATACCGTTGGGGTACTTATCCGGGTTAACGTCCGCGCCACTAAAACTATCAAATATAGGCGCTTCCAGTTTTGGCTCTACAGCAGGAATGATCTCATAGCGTTGTCGGCTTGCAATTGAAGTTAAACCACTGTCATTCGGCGCATAGTCAATTGTGTAATCCAGGTAGCCAAAGCCATTTTCGATAAAGTCAAATAAAGACTTCTCAATAATCCATGACAGCGGTTTACCAATATCGTTGCTTTGCAGAATATATTGATAAGTATCCGAGTCACCCGGATCACTCGGGTCGCCCGGATCGCTGCCCTGCATATACCCAGACCAAGAAAAAGTAACTTTGTCTCCTACGGCCATTGCTTGATAGGGCAGTACGCTGACACTGGCCCCCTCCCCAGGAAGCTCATCAATATTGATACACAGTGCATGAGACTGCGTAATATGAGCGGCCGGAAGTAACTGTGCAGGACGTTTACCGATATAAATCATTAAACGTCTGGACTCTGCACTTATTGTCGTTTCGCCCTTGAGTCTTAATGCATAAGAATAAAAAGCCCAGCCCTGATCCAGTGGCGCAATTGCAATGTTAGGTAGATTGACCAGCATCCCCTTGGCCAGCTCGGCTTCTGATCCTGAAACGTCAACAGGGGAATCAATAAAATCGATGACCTCACCGCTTTCACTGCACCCACGCCAATTCGGATAAAGTGTATCGCCTTCTATAATACCGTCGTATTTGATATAGGTCAGAAGGGGGCCTGAACCCAACTCCTCCAAATCCAAAACTTTTTCGGCATCTAAACTTTCAATGATAGGTAGCGGAAATGTATCAGCCACGACAATTACTCCACAGAGGCATTTAATAAGCAGACACTTAACGCCAGTGTCCCCAGCTTGAGCCTGACGATTTTTTTCAGGTTACGCTCTAAATCATCATGCGCCTACTAGCTAATCTGATAGGTTCGCGCCGCGGTTACAGCTGTTAGTCTTGGCTTATACGCTCACGTATTCACCTTGCTACCAGGTTTATTTTGTACATGATTACCGGCCTTTTTAATTTCGTGAGCTCATCGCTCTGAGGTCAGCGTTGCCTATCGTTAACCATAATAACCATTCACTTATTGCCCACTCTTTAAGAAGAGACCCAGACTCATGACCACTCCAACTGCGGTGCACTCAAATGCTTTCAATTTTCTAGGTGCCCTACAAAGCGGCGTTGATCAACGCACGGGGCAATACACCCTGTCGATCAATTTGCCAGAGATTAAAAGCAACTCTCTCAACGGCCCCAGTATCCCGCTGGTATTGAGCTTTAGCCCCATTAGCCGTATCGATCGAGGCTTTGGTTATGGCTGGAATTTATATCTCACGCATTTTGATATAAGCACTCAAATTATTTCACTACGCTCCGGTGAAACCTTCAAAGTCACTGAATGGGACAGCATTACCTCACGCGCAATTATCCCCGAGCAGCGTCTTGATACGTTTCATTTATACGATGAGGGTAATAATCAATATCGCGTCATGCATCTTTCAGGAGAGATGGAAATCCTGGTTAATCAGGGCACTGTCGCGATGCCTGAAGAATTTTATTCTGCACAAGGTCATAAAATCACTTTGGCCTATACGGACTTTCAAGGTGAGCCTTTTTTAAATGCTATTACCGACTCTGACGATTTGCCGATATTGTCTATAGAACGCGACCCCAATGATGACTTCGTGCACATCGACATATACCCATTTTCCGGAGGACAGGGGCAGCCGATTGCGCGCTATAGCTTGGAGCTAACGGGCGTCGATAATCACGTCACTAAAATCCACTTGCCTTCTGACGATTTGACTTCTTGGGCATTTGAATATAGACAGGTTTTTGAATGCCTGTGTCTGGAAAAAGTCACCACGCCAACCGGGGGGCATGAAGCCATTACTTATGACAGTCAAGGTCATTTGCACCCAGCATCCGGCACCAGCCCGCTGCCACGTGTTGCTACCCATGTGGTGTTTCCATTGTTTGATCAACCGCCGATCGAGAACCACTATAGCTACAGCGACGAGAACTTTATGGGCTATGGCGCAGGCGGCTTTGACTGGGATGACGATGGCCTTGATAACCTATTCAAGGTGAATAGCGATTACACCTATCACAGTACCGAATCATTGATTGTTGAGGGTAAGGCCGAACGAATAATAGAACGCAGGTTTAATCGTTATCATTTGTTGAGCCATGAAGTCACCACACAAAATGATCATGTTCACCGTGTCATCAATGAGTACCCACTTTATAGTGGTCAATCTTTTTACCAGCAAATGCCATACTGCCAAATGCCGATCAAAGTTAAAAGCACCTGGTATTTGGCTAATGATATAAATCAACTGCGTAGCGCATCAACCTCTACAACCTATTCTCACCGAGGAAACGTGTTGAGCCATACCACAGAAGAAGGGATGGTGGAGCTTTACACTTACTACAGCGCAAAAGGTGAAGACTCTGACGGCTACTTCTGCCCTCCCGACCCAGAAGGCTTTGTGTACCGAGTACGTGATAAGAAAGTTATTCCGGCTCCCACTTCAACCGGCGAACCTGCAAACGCCTTGCTCACACGTTATTCTTATATGGCATTACCCTCTCTGGCTAGAGAGCGCGTCGACACTTTCTGTGTGCAGGAGAGCGAAACTCTCTTCGAAATCAAAGATGAACTCATTTTTGAACTGCAGAACAAGGTGGTGAGTTATTTTGATCTCCCGCAAGATCCACTGCTGCATGGTCGCATCCAACAGGAAGCCTTAACACTCAACAACAACACCACGACTACTGAATACACGTACACGCGCCTTGACGACTTGTCAGTGTTGGAGATCACGGAAACTATCAAGAGTGAGTTAGACCCAAAAACTCCGTTGAGTAAAACGCTGTTGAGGCAAGTATCCCTCTATACCGGCCTGCTGCAATACACGCTGGAAGGCGATGTTGCCCTACAGTACAGCTATGACGCGCTGGACAGGCTCATTCGACAAACTGTTGCTCCCGGCACTGATGTCGAAACCTCACTGTCCTATGCCTATGCACTCAGTGTAGAAGGCACCCAAGCCAAGCAAGTTGTGACAAATGCAGATGGCATTGAGACTCATACGTATGTTGATGGACTTAATCGCGCCGTTCGTACAACCCTGATTGATCCCGGCAGCCCACTAACTGTAGAGCGCCAAGTGTATTCCGCGCTTTACGACGTACGAGGCAATCTGGTCAGGGAAACCGAACATGACTGGATTGATGATGAGGAACGCTTATCCAGCAGTTTGATCGACTATGACGATTGGGGTCAGCAATTTTGTGTCACTGCGGCCGATGGCGTACAGACAGTCGAATATAACGACCCGATTGGTATTTCTGTAGGCACGCCTCCTGTCAAGCGGGCTACACAGACCCTCTACACCCAAAACAAAACAACGCCACAGCTAATCAGCGGCCTGACAATCAGCGTATTCAATGCATTCAAAAAACCGATAAAAACTGAAATATACACTGCCAACCGCACGCTAATGTCGGTCGATACTTATACATATGACGGTTTTGGACGCTGTATTGAGACAACCGACACGGCCAAACTCACTACGCGCTTTACTTACGATGCATGGTCCCGTCTGACAAGCACAACATTGCCCGATCTTACCCGAGTCAGCAGCGAATATGCCTCACACAGTAGCGGCGAGCTACGTGTTGCCACGCGCGTTCAACCCAATAATCACTTGCTTAAAGAGTACCTCGCGGGTGAACAGCAGTTTGATGGATTTGCACGACTCACCCAAATGACAACCGGTAAACGTAGCGAGCTTTATGACTATGTCGACGGGCAAAATCTGATCAGTCGCCTGACCAAAGCCAGTGGGACGCCCATTGACTATACCTATGACCTTAGACTTACCACTCAGGCGAAAACCACAGACGTCGCAGGCGAGGAGCTGTCCACCTTCAAATATAACGCTGTTAATGCATTGATGAGCTCAGCCGTCAACCCTGAAGGTAGATTGACCTACCTCTACAATAGTCATAAACAAATGATCAGTGAAACACGCACTGATAACAGTGGGACAACTTGGGAAACGCAATTTACCTATTCATTACAAGGTCAGCCCCTTAGCAAAACCGAATACAACGGCATGCGCAGAATCTACGAATATGATGACAACGCGCGTCTTTTACGCGTACAACAGTCTGAAGACGATGAGGATAAAGCGCTGAGTGTGAGCTTTGCTTACAACAGCCTGGGCCAGTTATCGCAGACGATAACGAGTGACCGTGCAGCCGATACCCTATTAACAGTTGAGATTGGGTATAACGATCAAGGACAGGAAGTGCTGCGCTCACAAACCTTGAACAGTGAAGCGCCACGCATTCTCGGCCAGACGTGGTACCCCAATAACCTGCTACGCACACGTGAACTTAACAGTGACGGTGCCCTGCTATTGAAAGAAACATTTGAATATGACGCCCGCGGCCGACTGCGGCTGCATATATGCGAAGGTGATAACTTACCCAAGGATCGTTATGGCAATGCAATTACTCGACAAACGTTCAGGTTTGATTCGCTTGACAATATTCAACGCTGCGCCACCATATTTGCCGACGCTACAACGGATCTTGCCCAGTTCACCTACGACATTGAAGATAAGTGCCGCCTTCTAAACGTGACCCATACTCACCCTTCCTACCCAGCAACTCAGGCATTCGAGTATGACGCTAATGGCAACATGCTCAATGATGAGCAGAACCAGCGTCTTATCTATGACTCCCAAGGCCGACTGCTGCAAGTTGAGGCGGTCCGGGATGCGCAGATCAGCGGGCGTTATCGCTACGATGCACACAATCAATTAATCACCACTCAAGTCGGCGAGCAGCCTGAAACCTTGCGCTTTTATGAAGGTAATCGCCTGAGCCTTTCAGTTCAAGAAGGTATTAGCACTCACTTTCTGACCATCAGCGGGCAGCCGATCGGCCAACAACAGGCTGGTGACGACAGTAAAACCCTGGTGTTACTGACTGACGCCAGTCATACCGTAGTCGGCGAGTGCTTGCAAAATCAGTTATTGACCGCTAGCTACACTGCTTATGGCGAACGCAGCAGTGAACAAAACCTGCAAAGCCTGATGGCATTCAATGGCGAAGTGCGTGATGAGGCCAGTGGTTGGTATTTACTCGGTAAAGGCTACCGAGCTTACAACCCACAACTGATGCGCTTCCACAGTCCCGATTCGATGAGTCCATTTGGTGCGGGTGGGCTAAATCCATATGCGTATTGCCTGGGCAATCCCATTGCATTAAGTGACCCCACCGGGCATGCGGGTTCAGGTCGCAACATTCGTCCTAAATATGTAGCGCCGCGTAGCAGCGGTGGCGGTATCGGCGCCTGGATAGGCGTGATTATTGGTGCTGTGCTTTTAGTTGCAACTGTAATCGCAACGGTATTTTTCCCACCTGTGGCAGCCATAGCTTCGAGTGTGGCAACCAGTTTCACAACAGCTCTGTCTGCACTGACAAGTTCTACGCCAGTACTCATGGCTGGCTATGCAGTTAGCTATTGGACTTCGACCATCATCACCACCTTCATCACAGCACCGACAATTTTGGAAAAAACTTTTGTGGCTCTTGATGCAGTGACGACCAGCTTAGATGCGATATCCATAGGCACAAAGAGTCCAACATTAGCCAATGTTCTGGACAAGGCTAACTGGACACTGCTGGCTGCAGACGCTACGTTGGCAATCACGCGAATACTTGACCTTGACCTTGCCCTTGACCTTGCTAAAGCTGCGACCTCCAGTGGGCTTAGAGCTACACGCAATGTACAAAAATCTTTAGCCTCATTTACACCTATAGAGGCTGGAGTAACGACATCAGTAGGAGATGCTAAATTATTTAATCCAGCAACCTCTTCGACTGACGTCTATACGATTGATATCTATTCAAAAGTGCCAGATATAAAACCCCTTAATCCTTACCGCTTGGCTAAAACTTACCCTACTGTCGAGACTCCAGATCGCGTCATAACTACTGAAGCAGGTGTTCGCAATACCAGGGCGTGAATATAGGGTAATTCTTAAAAACTTCTCGCCCAAGTGAAACATTTGGCTCGAACAAGCTGAACAGTTCAGTCAGTAGACACAGATACCTTTCGCGTGAAATACATTATTTTACGTGAAGGGTATTATGTGACTGCAGCACTTATATCCCCCCTATAAGCCGCACGCGCTATGCGCTTGATCCAGTTGAACCGATGTGAGAGGCGGACCTGCCCAGTTCACTCAACCGCTGGAATATTAAATTCTAAATTTTCACCACCTGATAATTGAGAGTTCTCTCATATCTCAACCCGCTCAACCCCTGCAAAATCTGCCCTCTGAAACAACGCTACCCCTTTATAATCACCCTTATGTGCACTCGGCAATGTTTCGCATTTATACGCCGAACACATTTCCAAACAGGTTATACACCATGAAAAGCTCATTAATAACCTTGGGTCTTCTGACAGCCCTGACAGGTACCTCTGCCTTTGCCAACACCGGCACTATCAACTTCGTCGGTAAAATCGACAGTTCAACATGCCCTATAGAAGTGGTAAACCCAGGCAGTGGTGCGGTGACCAACGAGGTCAGCATGGGTTCTATATCACCCTCACGCTTTACTGAAGTCGGCCAGGAGTATCCGGGGAATGACTTTATTCTTCGTATACCCTTAGATGCGGATTGCGCTGTTGTAAATGCTGGAACCGTAACCTTCACCAGTAATGCTGCTGGTGATAATTATGCAACTAAAGTATATACAGGCGCAGCCACCGGGGTTGCAATTCTTATAAAGGATCATACAGGTGAGCCTGTGAAGAACGGCATCGCATCCAAATCCTATGTCTTGGACCCTCTCAAGGTTAACGACATGAAGTTTGATGCTTATTATGTCTCAACCTCAAAAGACGTGAGTGCCGGACCGGCTGATGCCGATATAAACTTCCTCGTCACTATCAAGTAATAGCCCACTGTTTGCCCTTGCCAGCCAAGGGCAGCACTTATCTGACTCGCCAACTTCTCACCTCGCTGACAGGTCTGCACTCCATGTTCGGTTTTATCAGAAAGACCACTGATTCAAAGCCTGCTTTGCTTATGATTACACTGTTATCTATATGCACTTTCTATAGCGCTTCCAACCATGCCGCCCTAGTTATAAGTGGCACCCGCATCGTGTATGACAGCGACAAGCGTAGTGTCTCCACTATTATTTCCAACCCCAGCAAAAAACCGTTTGCCGTTCAAACCTGGGTCAATACAATTGACGATGACAACACCACGGCAGTGCCTTTTATTCCATCCCCCGCTTTATTTCGATTAAATGCAGGAAAAGAACAGCACGTTCAAATCAACCTGCTCCCCCATCAATTACCTGACAACCAAGAGTCGGTCTTTTATTTTAATGTACAAGAAATCCCTCAAACCACTAAGTCCCAAGACGGGGTATTAAATATTGCATTACGCACTCGAATTAAATTGTTCTATCGCCCTACAGCGATCAAGGGCAACCCAGAGCTTCGATTAAAAGAGCTGCAATGGTCCATGAAAAAAATTGAGGGCAAGACTTATCTGGAGGTATATAACCCGACCCCCTATTACGTTTCCTTTCTACGCTTGGATGTTAGTTCAAACGGCCATATTCAGTCCCCTGAAAATCCGCCAATGGCTGCCCCCCTTTCTCATCAGGTTTACCCGATGGACAACACCAAGCTGGCCTCCGATATACAAGTCACGTTCTCTGCAATCAATGACTACGGCGGCTTCAGCACACCTTTATCCCGCCCGGTAGCGTTCGCTAACTAAAGCTTATCCCCGCATTGACCTACCAGGACCCTCCATGATCTACACACCCGGCCTATGCAATGCTCATGCGCGCCTGAAATTAACACGACTTTTTATCATGAGTGCCAGCTTAAACCTCACGTTCACAGCTTTTACATTCGCAAACGCGACAACACAGTTTCAATCCAGTTTTATGCGCCAAGGCACTGGACAAACAACCGATGCGGGCAACTATGCACTTGAAGCCCTTTCCAAAGGACATGACATCGTACCCGGACGTTATTGGGTGCATGTTCAAGCCAATTCACAACCGCTTGAACAGCAACAGATCAATTTCCTACTAAGCGAGGATGGCGAAACACTCAAACCTTGCTTGCCTGCAGCATTATTGACGTCAATTGGCATTAAACCGGACAGTGTGCAAGACCCTGCCTCCTTGAAAGCTGCCTGTGTGGATCTTTGGGCACTGATACCGGGCGCTACAACAGATTTTGACAGTGCCAAAATGCTGTTGGACATTTCTATCCCGCAAATTGCATTGCGTCGTGATGTCGCGGGGCATGTTGAACCAAAACGTTGGGATACCGGCATCAATGCTGCATTCATTAACTATCAAGCATCTGCACAGCAAAGCTCCAACCGTTACAGAGGCCAGAGCAGCAGCCAGGATTTATTTCTCAACAGCGGGATAAACCTGGGTGAATGGCAATTTCGCACCAATCACGTACTCCGTCGGGATGACACCGATAACGATCAGTGGACGCGCTCATTTAGTTACCTGCGACGAGATGTGCCGGGCACTAACGCGAATTTGACGCTGGGTGAAACGTCAACAGAAGGAGATATTTTTCGCAGCGTGCCTATTCAGGGAGTCCTGCTTCGTTCGGATCCAGGGATGCTGCCAGACGTGCTGCAAAGTTACGCACCCATCATTCGAGGCGTGGCGCTGACCCGAGCCAAACTCGAGGTGCGGCAAAACGGGTACCCCATTTACTCAACCTATGTCAGCGCCGGTCCTTATGAAATCGACGACCTGAGCACTGCTGGTGGCAGTGGTGAACTGGAAATAGTACTCACCGAAGAAGACGGTCAGATAAGACGGTTTACTCAGCCCTACGCGACCCTGAGCAATCTATTGCGCGAAGGTGTCTGGCGCTACAGCGCTGCTGCCGGACGTTATAACGCGGCAGGCCACCTGAGCGAGCCGATATTATGGCAAGGCACTTTAGCGATGGGCACCGCCTGGAACTCAACCCTCTATGGTGGCCTCATGGGGAGCAACTTTTATCAGGCTGGCACATTTGGCATCTCTAAAGACCTAGGTACATTCGGCGCCCTGGCGCTTGACGCAACCCGTTCCAGCGCCCAGATCGATTGGAATGATGTGCAAAGTCTGCAGGGGATGAGCTACGCCGTTAAATACGGCAAATCTTTCAGCTCGGGCACCAATCTTCGTTTTGCCGGTTATCGCTACTCCACCTCAGGCTATCGAGACTTTGATGAAGCGCTGCGCCAACGCAGCCAGGACTCCACGTTCTTTGGAAGCCGCCGTAGCCGGATAGAAGCCTCTGTTTATCAAAATTTAACGACTCGCAGCTCCTTAAACTTATCGCTTTCGCACCAAGACTACTGGGGGACGAGCTACAAGCAGCGTCAATTCCAGTTCAGCTTCAACACTCAGTTTCAGGACGTCACGCTTAACCTGTTTGCCTCGCAATCGTTAAGCGATAAGTACGCCAGTGATAGACAAATAGGTCTGAGTATTTCAATGCCACTGGACTTTGCCCGTGCCAGCAATGTCACATTTGACCTGCAAAAAAATGCCGACTACTACAGTCAGCGCACCAGCGTGAGTGGCAGCGCCTATGGCAATCGTCTCAATTATCGGGGCTCATTCAGCCACACCGAGCAACAGCAAGAATCCGCTACGTTATCGGCCAACTATCAAACACCCTATGCCAGCCTGGGCAGCGGCATTACTGTAGGACGTGAATACCGCAGTATGTCGGTGAACACCACTGGCGCGATCATGCTCCACGATCAAGGCATCGAGTTAAGCCCTTATTTGGGGGAAACCATGGCCTTAATTCAGGTGCCCGACATTGCCGGGGTTGGTGTCGCCAATACGAGCGCCATACGCACCAATGAAAAAGGTTTTGTACTGGCTCCTTACCTGCGCCCTTATCGGGTCAACTACCTTGAGCTCAATACTGACGATCTGGGACCAAATATCGAGATCGATAACGCTACTGCTCAGGTAATACCTCGACGAGGCGCGGTTGTGAAAAGCGTGTTTCCTGCCCGAAAAGTGAACCGAATCCTAATAACCGGTACCACAATCGATGGCCAACCGCTGCCTTTTGCTGCACTGGTAACCACAGTTACAGGTGAACAAAAGGGAATCATCGGCCAAGCCGGGCAAGTGCTGTTATCGACAACGCTTCAGTCGCAAACTCTGAACGTGGGCTGGGGTCCGGAACCAGAGCAAAACTGCAAAATGCACACAAATCCGGACACGATGCAACAAATCAACGGGTTTCATTTGCAGGCTCTGGTTTGCCAATAAATCGCCCTCTATAAGGGTGGTATTCAATATACCCCCCGGCCAATCTGGAATGACTCAATGAACACGTTTTCTCAACGGCTAGTGTGCCTGATTGGACTTGCTCTGTGCTCTAAGATGTCTATCGCTTTCGGCGCAGATGATGTGAACACTTGCTACTGGGTCAGCGGCTCAGGCCCTGTAACTTTTACTCCCGATGTAGGCGCTGTTTATATCCCAAGAGATGCGCCCTTGGGCAGTGTGATTGGGATTGTAAATGATCTGTTTCCGCAGAATCCTGAGAGAGGCTACATTGGTTGCGCAAACGACGGCAAAACGGTACTGAGCTTTAACGCCATTGCATCTGCCCCTATTTTCATAGGCCCCCTGCCGCCGACGCCGGGCACAATACTGCATTCCAACATTCCCGGAGTGGGGGTCAGAATTGAACTGCAAAGACCCTTGGTTAAAGAGTTTTCAGAAGACAACTCATTCACAGCCCTCAATGGCCCTTACGTGCCAATGGACAGCCAACACACAGGCGCAATGGGCAGTGCCAACTTCGGTTTGGGGAACTTACGTCATCGACTCACGCTGATCAAAATAGGCAAAATCGCACCCGGCCTGCACACACTGAATGGCGCTCAGTTGTTCAGTGGTCATTTCAGCGGCATAGGCAAGGCGTTTTCTTACGGTGTCACTGGCACCGTAATACAAGCGCAATGCAGTTTGTCAGGCAACCCTGTGAGTGCAAATCCGGTAAATCTGGGTGATTGGGACAACTCGCACTTTACTAAACCGGGGGATGTAACAGATGCGGTGGATTTTCACATCAATCTGATCGACTGCGAAGCAGACCCTGCAGACGCGAATATCGCAACGGCAAATATTCGTCTCGAAGGGGCCAAGGGATCGACGGTATTTGATGCTGCTAAAGGGATATTTACTCTGACTTCAAGCGCCACGGCAAAGGGGGTGGGAATTCAAATGCTCAGCGCCGATGGCCTGACTCCAATAGCTTTGGGAGTGGAAGTACCCGTGATCGCCATTCAGCCGGGTAACACGGTGCTGGACTTCAAGGCACGCATGTATCAGACCCATCCAGCTGACCAAGTTGAGTCCGGGTCAGTGGAAGGAGCCTTAAACTTCACACTTACCTACAAATAAATGCTCCCCCCGCTTTCGCAATATAAAAAAGCGGGGAGACACATATTTAATTGGTCAGATTAGCTCGCAACGCCCTGAAGCCATACCAATAACCCTTATTATTAAAAGTCACCTGCCCTTCAAAATAAATATCGATGCCTACTTTGAATTTTAAAAATTGCTCTTTAGCGACTGTCACACTGACCTTCTTATCCGCTACTTCCTCGGCAGTCACTTTATGCTCAAAGAAAACCACCTCTAAGTTTTTACCATCCTGCCCCAAACCTACCAGCTTGAATTTGATATATTGATCGTCTGCCATAAAAGGCCACACACCAATACTCACCTCAGCTCCTGACCCAGGCACGCTGGAAAGGCTCAAAATATTCCCGTTCACGTGCGAACACTGCATGGTCGGATAGTTAGTTGCCAATATATCTGAGAGGGTCAAGCCATAGATACCCGACGTCGCAAGCACTTCAGAGCTACTACCGTCGAGCACCTCATAATAGACGGGAATATAGCGTGCTCCGTCGACCAAACTGCTGACCATGTGGGCCGCAATATTTTTTCTGGGTACATTAAATAGCAAGGGAGCATCAGGATCGGCGCTGCTCAGCGTAATTGCATTAAACGCCAGAGGGTCAGCCCATTGAAGAAGAACCTTCTCGCCCTCATAAATATCACTTTCTGGAGGGATATTCACAGTGATACCGTCTCCAGGGCCCTCCCCTACAGAATCGATATTCAGTTTCCCAAATTGAGATGAACCGCTGGCGCCTGTAACTTTTACGTAGCCGAGAGAACGTGGCGCCATGTCCACTTCAATGGGCACTGACTCACTCAACGGGCTGCTATTTCCTGCTTTATCGATAAGTTGGTACTCGGCATAACACTCACCGTTCAGCGCGGCCTCAATCTGCGCACGGGTATAGATTATTTCTCTATTGGTCGCCACCGGTGTCCGACCAATAAGTTGACTACCCGTACGGGTTCTCCAAAAATAAACGACTTCATCACCGTCTTGATAATCGGCATATTCTGGTATGACACAGACAAATTTATTGTCATGAGCCTCGAAGAAAGGAATAGTAATTTGCGTGGCGGGAAGGATCAGTGTGCTGGGTTTTAGATGCTTATACGGAGGCGTACGATCAATAACCAAGGGGACAATGTTTGATTCACTCTCTCCTCCCCCATTATGCCCAACGACCACGTATCTAAAGTCAAAAGGCCCTTCCTCGTAATCTAGCTTCCCCGCATCAATACTAAATGACATAGGAAAATCACTGTCAGCAAGCGGCCCTACAACGTCATAGGTTTGCATTGTATTAAATGCGTTGGAGGTATTCTGCCTGCGCCATTGAAATGAGAGTTTATCAATAGCGTTTTTTGGCGGGAGATTAACCCATGCTGCAACGTCAACGATTAACGGATCATCAAGCGCCGAAGCCGGTAGTAACCCTGCCGGGAGCCCCGGCAAAACGCCTACAATATCGGGCTCTCGCAACAAAAGGTGCAGGGACGCAAGCGCATTTATATTCGCCGGGCCTTCAGTGGGTTTTACATTTTTTCTGTCATCAAAATCGGCCATTACTATCACTCACTAAACTTCAATTTAATTGAAACTTAACCTGACGTGTACAGTGGACTCCCACTGTGCACGTAAAGCACGTCAAGTATATTTAGAACGCTTTTGATCGATCGGTTACTAGCAAAACTACTAGCACCCGACCTCTCAGCTTTAAACAGCCCTATTATTTTTCGTACACTTAAAACTTACCAACTATAATAAACCCCCACTGAGCCACCCAACGGCTGTTCAATACCGTCGCCTTTGCTGTACTCCACATCAGCATAGACTTTTATTTTTTGAGTCATGGTCATCGTCATACCGGCCCCCAACTTACCTCGCGAACCGGACAAGTCATTATTAAAGACATTGTCGTTAACTTTGACTTCATTGTTTTTCGAGAACTCATGCACGTAAGCGGCTCGCAGGTAGGGTTGTACGACCTGACCGCCCGCCAACTCAATATTACGCCCCACCGTAGAGCCAAGCTCACCCAATAATGAACGCGTGCGGTCACCTTTAGCACGTAACCCATTGTCCAGATCGTAATCCTTGCCTTGGATAATAACGCTTGACACTTGAGCATACGGCTCGACAAAGTAGCCCTCATCAAGCTTTATATGACGCCCAAACTCTGCAGAGGCACCAACACCATAATTGCTATAACTGCCTTTTGTGCTCGTGTTATCACTCAAATTCACATCTGATTTATTTTGAAAACGGTTAATCTTGACGACACCATCAAAGTAATAACCGGTTTGCGCATCAAGCCAGGTGGTATAAGCACCAGCATAATAACTGTCTACCGTGCCGGAAGTGCCACGATCGAGGTCAAGATCTGACTGGCTATAACCCGCCATCAAACCCGCCAGCCACTGACCATCACCGATCGGCAACGGTGCATCCGCACCGAATGTTAACCCCTGCTGGCTTTGCTTATAGCCCACTCCGGTAGAAGCAGACACTGTGTACTTATTGCCATAGGCCCTGACCCATGCGCCGGACTGCCCCGAACCGATACGCAACTCCCCCATACGTGTGCGCAACGTGGTCAACTCTCCATACCAGATAGTAGGTGCCGTATTAAACAATGCCATGGCCGACTGAGTGCCAGGGCTTATGGTTCTGTTCTCAGGGTTCAAGTACCAGTCGGTTGCGCCTCCATCTTCACTGTTTGCCAATTGATAGGAATAAGCACCAAGGTCAATTCGGTCATTCAGCAACGAAAACTTTGCATCCCCTGCGGCTGTGTGCACGAGGTAAAGCTTGTCTGCATTAATCGGATCAGCACCGGAACTGGCCACTACCAGTTGGTGACTGCCCGTAGCGGTGCCCGTTACGTCCAGTTTGTCGGTCTGACCGGTCGAAAAATCTGAAGCCATATAGAACGTACCGCCCGCTCCGCTCAAGTTACTGACCGACAACGTGTAGTAAGCGGTGGGTTCACCAAATTTGATCGAACCTCCATTCATGGATAAGTCGGACACTGTACCGTCTTCAACCATTACCCATTGTGCCTGGCTATTGATTGCCAGGCCCGAGAGGTTTTCAAGGCGCCCGGTCAAGGTGGCCTGAGTATCAAGGATCACATTGGCAGTAGCACCTGACGCAGCAATCACATCACCCTTAAGTTGGGTATTGCTGTCGCTGACTCGCAAGGTGGCTGTGGATGTGCCGTTAACCTCCAGTAAATTGCCATTACCACCGGTGAGTGTAGAGCCATTCATCACATTGATTTGTGTATGAGCGCTCCCGGAATCGTAGTTTTCTACAAGGATCGCCGCCCCAGTCCGCCCGGTCACGGTAGTACTGTCTAGATCAATAACTGAATCTTCGGGATTGATGTAATCAATAATCTGTATGCCATTCAGCCCCCCAACAATCGTGCCTCTCACGGCTGAGGCGTTGCCGTTGAACACCTCAAGGCCGATACCCTCAGCAGCGTTGGCCAACAAAGTAGTGTCGGTCATCTCCAGGCGGCTCAAATGAGACACTGTTGCGCCACGGTTCATACCCGTGATGGTACTACTCTGTACCTGTGCAACAGACCCTGTATTGGTATCAGCTGCGACTCTAAGAGCGATCCCATTACTGGTAAGTGTGCTGCCAGTAATGGTCGCATTACTGCCATATAAACTCACACCGGGTTCTGTACCGTTTCCATTTACAGTTGACCCGTTCAACACCAGATTTGACTTATTGACCTCAATATTTTGTGCGGTCGCTGCATTGGCCGTCAGCGTCCAACCATTGAAAACTCTATATTTATTCAGCGGATCACTCAAAGCACTAATAGACTCGTCACTAAATCTGACCAAAACTGTTTCGGCATTTACGCGTTCAGCGATGAACAAACTGGAGCCTACCGCAACAAGAAACATACAATGAGAAAGTGGCGAACGTTGATAGGGCATGGTCATTTACCTGTTAATCGGATACATTTTTATGCAAAGAATTACCTTAGGTCTCTCTAAGCATATTCATACAAAGCCGACGCATGCTACGCACATTGTATAAACCGCAATGTAGGAAAAACCCTACGCAATCGTAGGGCGTCTCCCAAATAATGTTGCATGCCCTGATAAATCTATGGACTTGGGGGGATATTGCACGTCCCTGCTGAGGTATACATACCTATGTCCACTGTCGCCTCTCCAGGTTCTTCTTTACCCTGAATAAGCAGTGTGTATTCAACTTTTCCACTGCCTATATTGTCACTGTCTGCACCATAGATGGGCAGAAAGTAGGTGTCATAAGGTCTAACCCACCAGATAAAACCTTGCTGTTCTTGCTCCTTACTCACCGTCAACTCGCCACTTTCAAGTGGGTCACCTGGAATCGGCGTTACGGTGCCTTCATCAATAAAACTAGTCCATTTAAGTTTTATTTTTGTACCCTCGACCAAGTATCTGGATACCGGAATATAAACACGAATCCCATAGGAACCATCATCAGTCAGTTCCAGAGAAGGGCAATTCAGCCAGTTCCAAGTCGTGTCAATAGTTGGAAATTCAGGGGGAGCCAAAACAATAGGAACTCCCGAAACCGCCACCGGTTTGGGCTTTGATTTTTCATCGTTGATAAAGTCGTCATGCGATACAGAAAACCAAACATCGATGTCGCCATTACCCGCTGCATCAATATTAACCCAATCAACAGTGAACTCTATATCATCAGGATCAGTGGGCTCTTCGGTGGTGACCGTATGAGTACCGAGTGATTTACCCCCCCAAAAGAACTCGATTTTTTGATCGGGGCCAATTCCCTCATAAGGTCTGAGTTTTATCGTTGCAGGTTCGTTTACATCACCAGCAACAATTTTATCAACTTCCCCCGTAAAACTGACTACGGTCACTACACCGAGTGCAGGGTTTACCGGGTTAGGCTCGTCAGGGTTTTCTGGCCCCACTTTGGATAAATCTACCTGAATCGTGACATCGGCTGAGCCCAAAGGCAGCGAACCCCGGTAATAGGTGTACTCGACAATGGTGGGCTGCGAGCCAGGCTTCGTGAAATCATAGGCAGCTTTCAGAGTTGCCCACGGCACTGGGACGCTAACCGGAAACTGACTGATGGGAAAAAGGACATCCAACGTCTTGCTTCCCCACTTGACCTCAATACGATCGCCAATTTTCCAGTTGGTAATTTCAGTTTTTATCTCAAGATAAACGCCCAAAAAAGCATCATCACGGTCAATTAACTCATCTGAGATCTCGTCGGCATGGCGTACCGTCGGTGCCGGAAATGGCGCCACAGGCAAAGGTCCAAGCGCTACAGGCATTTTCACAGACTTACCAATACGACTGTCATTACCGGCTTTATCGAGCAGGATATAACAGGCGTAAAAATCACCATCCCCCGCAGCAACAATTGTCGCTTCGGGAATTGCAAATTTCCGACCTGCTGGAATAGCTTGATACCCCCCAATAGGGGTCAAGCCGGATATATCATCCGGCACATCACCTTTTACCCAGAAAACACCAATTCTATCGCTGCTTTCTTCATCAGGATAAGCCGAAATTTCAGCCACTACTGCAGCACGATTGGCATCCGTAATAGGTCCCGCCGGGAGAATTAAATCAGCCGGATATGCAGAACCGTAGGGCGGGATAATGTCGAGCACTATAGGTGTTGTTTCTGACGGAGTAGCAACTCCGCCATCATTCCCACCCACTACGCGGTATCTAAATTCAAAAGCACCGTGAACATTTTTAAAAGCGTCGAGCGGTATTTCTTGAATCATGGGATCTGGGTACACCCCTTTTATTTCAATAGATGGAGGGTCCAGCAGGTCTATATAGGCCGCGTCATCGGTACTCCCTAGCGGTCGCCATTGCAGCCTTAATTCATCACCGGGCCTTGTTGGATTGGTCGGAAAATTCACCCAGTGCGGAATTTCAACTTTAAGAGGAACGGTCAAAAGCGCTTTAGGGATAAGCCCAAGCGGATCGCCTGGCAAAACACCTTGCACAGTAGGTTTGACATGTGCAGCTGCATGCCTTAACCCAACAGCGCGTTTAAAATAAGCCTTACGTGCATTTTTAGCAGCTAATTTCCTCTCAAGCATATTCATCCCGCAACCCTCAATTCACAGAAAAGTTTAGATATCGAACGTTCTTACGCCTTACAAAAACAGACCCACAAAAAACTTAGCACTTAGCCTATAAATTAAGTGTGCGAGCAGCACGCCACCGAACGAACTATGGCCGCCATAAATACCTTAATACTGTTGTGACTCTTAGAGTTATTGAACGCCTTTTTAAGGCAGTTGGATACTGTCAGAAATGACAGGTAAACCCACCGTATATAACCTTCTCAAATACGCTCTAACCCAGCAGGCCCTTGCCACTTTTGGGGCCTGACTCACTGTAGTTTCGGCCCATCGCTGCCTATTTATTGATCGAATTTAGTAGCACGGTTAATCGTCTGGCGCATGAGGTGGGGAATGGCATGCACTGCGTTTCCAAAGCGCATCCAGGCTCGTCAACTGCTACGTAATATCCAAAAACCCCACTAACGCCGCACGCTGGGCCAATGCATCCTTGCGCCCCAGTTCAATTAACTCGCTGCAATAGCCCGCCTCGAACAACAAATAACTCAGCACACCTGCACCGCTGGTTTTGGTTGCCCCCGGCCCGCGCAAAAACAGGCGCAGCGCGGCGGGCAGTTCGTGGCGGTGGCGGGCGGCTATTTCGTCGATGGGCTGGCTGGGGGCGATAACCAGCACATCAACCGGCGCTAAACCGAGGTTGTCGGGCTGCCCTGGCAGCAAGGCGCTCCAGCAGTTCGATATCGCTCTCAAGGCTGTCAATAAAAGTGCTGTTGAGCATGTGCCCGCCAATTTGCGCCAAGGTCGGTTGCTGGGCGTTGTACTGGCGCCCTTGCCCGCCCTGACGATCCGGCCCGCGCGGGTTGCCGCTGACCCCGACCACCAGCACGCGATTGGCGCCCAAATGCAGCGCCGGGCTGATGGGTGCAGACTGGCGCACGGCGCCATCGCCAAAATACTCTTCGCCAATTTTGACCGGGGCAAACAACAGCGGTATGGCCGAGCTGGCCAGCAAGTGCTCGACGGTCAACGCCGTCGGCAGACCAATGCGCCGATGACGCAACCAACCTTCGATGGCACCTTCACTTTGATAAAACGTCACGGCCTGGCCCGATGAGTAGCCAAAAGCCGTGAGCGCCACAGCGCGCAAGTGCTGCGCAGCGATGGCCTGATCGATACCGGCAAAGTTGATTTTGTCGTTGAGCAATTCGCGTAACGGCGAACTGTTAAGCAGCGCCACCGGCACGTGGCTGCCAAGGCCCAACAAGCTGTGGCCCAGAAAGCGGCTGGCCTGGTGAATCACCCCCGGCCAATCACTGCGCAACACACGATGGCTTTCAAAGTTTTGCCAGAAGGCCGTCAAGTGCTCGACGGCCTGGGTGAAGTTCATCGCGCCACTGGCCAGGCTGACTCCGTTGATCGCCCCGGCCGACGTGCCGACAATCACCGGAAACGGGTTGGGCGCCCCCGCAGGTAATAACTCGGCAATGGCCGCCAGCACCCCCACTTGATACGCCGCCCTGGCGCCGCCGCCCGACAGGATCAACCCGGTCACCGACGCTCGTCCGTTCATACCTCAGCGCCCTTGCAGCGCAGGTTACTTGCGGCGTTTGTCGTACAGCTTTGGCTCTCCCGGTGGCCGGGTTTTGAAGCGGCGGTGTGCCCACAAGTACTGCTCTGGGCATTCGCGTATCGCACGCTCGACCCATTGGTTGATGCGCAGGCAGTCGGCCTCATCGCTTTCTCCGGGAAAGTCGTTCAAAGGCGGATGAATCACCAACTTATAACCACTGCCATCCGCCAGTCGTTGTTGAGTAAAGGGTACAACCAGCGCTTTACCCAGCTTGGCGAACTTGCTGGTGGCGGTCACCGTGGCGGCCTCGATGCCAAACAATGGCACAAAAATGCTTTGCTTGGCGCCGTAGTCCTGGTCGGGTGCGTACCAGATCGCCCGCCCGGCGCGCAGCAACTTGAGCATGCCGCGCACGTCATCGCGCTCCACTGCCAGCGAGTCCAGATTGTGGCGCTCGCGGCCGCGGCGCTGGATAAAGTCGAACAACGGGTTTTTGTGTTCGCGGTACATGCCATCAATGGTGTGCTGTTGCCCGAGCAAGGCGGCGCCAATTTCCAGGGTGGTGAAGTGAAAGGCCATCAAGATGACGCCCTTGCCATCGCGCTGGGCCTGCTGCAAGTGCTCCAGCCCTTCGACATGCGCCAACTTGGCCAGGCGCGGCTTGGCCCACCACCAGCTCATGGCCATTTCAAAAAAGGCGATGCCGGTTGAGGCGAAGTTTTCCTTAAGCAGGCGCTCGCGCTCAGCGGCGTTTTTTTCGGGGAAGCACAGTTCAAGGTTGCGCGCAGCAATGCGCCGGCGCTCACCGGCCACCCGGAACATGCAAGCCCCCAGAAAACGACCAATGCGCAGCTGCACCTTATAAGGCAGTTGCACCACCAGCCACAGCACGCCCAGCCCTGACCACAGCAGCCAAAAACGCGGATGAAAAAAAGCAGCTCGAAAACGCGGGCGATCCATTAATGATTCCGGACAGACACAAGGGCCGGGCATTCTACATCGTTAGACCCGGCTTGCGGCTCGCGGGCGTTCTCGTTATAAGTCTCTGCACTTTAAGTGACAAGCCGCATTAAGCCGACCATGAGCCAAACCGAATCGCAAGACCAAGCCCCCGTGTTTCAGCTTAAGGGCAGTATGCTCGCCATTACGGTGCTGGAACTGGCCCAAAACAACCTTGAAGCCCTTGATCGCCAACTGGCCGCCAAAGTTGCCCAGGCGCCTAATTTTTTCAGTAACACCCCTTTGGTGCTGGCGCTAGACAAGCTGCCCGTCGGTGCCGGTGCCGTCGACTTGCCCGGGCTGATGCGCGTGTGTCGCCAACATGGCCTGCGCACCCTGGCCATTCGCGCCAACCGCATCGAAGACATCGCCGCGGCCATCGCCATTGACCTGCCAGTCTTGCCGCCGTCCGGTGCACGTGAGCGGCCGATTGAGCCCCCGGTTGAAGTAATCATCGCGCCGAAAAAGCCCGAAAAACCGCCCGAACCGGCCATCAAACCGACCCGCATCATCACCACGCCAGTACGTGGTGGCCAAACGGTATACGCCGAGGGTTGTGACCTGGTGGTCATCGCCTCGGTCAGCCCCGGTGCGGAACTTATGGCCGATGGCAACATCCATGTGTACGGCCCTATGCGTGGCCGAGCGCTTGCCGGATACAAAGGCAACACCCGAGCGCGAATTTTTTGCCAGCAACTGAGCGCCGAACTGGTGTCCATTGCCGGAATGTACAAAGTGTCCGAAGACCTGCGACGCGATCCTTTGTGGGGCGCCGGGGTTCAAATCAGTCTGTCAAGTGACATGTTGAACATCACCCGTCTTTAACGGATACTCACGCCATTTTCCAACCATCTCAATTACGTAGAGAAAACAGACTAGTCTTTGTAGGAAGTCAGCAATCAGCCAGTGTTTACGTTGTGTAGGCCTGGCTTGGGGGATGTCCACCAAGACTGTTCACCTGTTGTCGTTTATTTAGAGATGTTATTCAGGGACTAAAAAGTCCTTTTTCCTTAGGGGTGAAGCACCTTGGCCAAGATTCTAGTGGTTACATCCGGCAAGGGTGGTGTGGGTAAGACCACCACCAGCGCCGCTATCGGTACGGGCCTGGCACTGCGCGGGCACAAAACCGTCATCGTCGACTTCGACGTTGGCCTGCGTAACCTCGACCTGATCATGGGGTGCGAGCGTCGCGTGGTGTATGACTTCGTTAACGTGGTTAACGGCGAAGCCAACCTGCAACAGGCGCTGATCAAAGACAAACGTCTGGAAAACCTGTACGTGCTGGCTGCCAGCCAGACCCGTGACAAAGACGCCCTGACCAAAGAAGGCGTCGAAAAAGTTCTGATGGAACTCAAAGAGACCTTCGAATACGTGGTCTGCGACTCTCCGGCGGGCATCGAAACTGGCGCCCACCTGGCCATGTACTTCGCGGATGAAGCGATTGTCGTGACCAACCCGGAAGTGTCTTCGGTGCGTGACTCGGACCGCATGTTGGGCCTGCTGGCCAGCAAATCGCGCCGCGCCGAACTGGGCGAAGACCCGATCAAGGAACACCTGCTGCTGACCCGCTACAACGCGGATCGCGTCAGCAAGGGTGAAATGCTCGGCGTTGAAGATGTCAAGGAAATCCTGGCGGTTACGCTGCTGGGTGTGATCCCGGAATCCCAGGCGGTGCTCAAGGCATCCAACCAAGGCGTGCCGGTGATCCTTGATGACCAAAGTGACGCCGGTCAGGCCTACAGCGATGCGGTTGATCGTTTGCTGGGCAAAACCGTGGAGCATCGGTTCCTCGATGTACAGAAGAAGGGATTCTTCGAGCGCCTGTTTGGAGGCAATTAAACAATGAACATTTTTGACTTCTTTCGTACCCGCAAAACGCCAACCACCGCGTCGGTCGCGAAAGAGCGTCTACAGATCATCGTGGCGCACGAACGCGGCCAACGCAGTACCCCGGACTACCTGCCAGCCCTGCAAAAAGAGCTGGTCGAGGTGATCCGCAAATACGTCAACATCGGCGATGATCAAGTACAGATCGCCCTTGAAAACGAGGGTAGCTGCTCGATTCTGGAACTCAACATCACCCTGCCAGATCGTTAATCGATCCGGCTGATACCACGGCGGCTTGGAGGTTTCTCTGCACAGGGGGATCTCCAAGCCGCCGTTGGCGTTTGTTAAGAGGCTGTTTTAATGCCGTTGTCGAATATTCACATCATCCATCAGGACGCAGGCGTTCTGGTGGTCAACAAGCCGACCTTGCTGCTGTCGGTGCCGGGCCGCGCCGAAGACAACAAAGACTGCCTGATCACCCGCCTGCAAGAAAACGGCTACCCCGAAGCCCGCATCGTGCACCGCCTGGACTGGGAAACCTCGGGGATAATCCTGCTGGCCCGCGATGCCGACACGCACCGCGAGCTGTCGCGTCAGTTTCACGACCGCGAAACTGAAAAGGCCTACACCGCACTGGCCTGGGGCCAACCAGAGCTGGACAGTGGCAGCATCGACCTGCCCCTGCGTTACGACCCGCCGACCAAGCCGCGCCACGTGGTCGACCACGAGTTTGGCAAGAACGCGCTGACCTTCTGGAAAGTCCTGGAGCGTTGCGGCGATTATTGCCGGGTTGAACTGACGCCGATTACCGGGCGTTCGCATCAGTTGCGCGTGCACATGTTGTCCATTGGCCACCCGCTGCTGGGCGATGGCCTGTACGCGCACCCGCAGGCATTGGCGGCCTACCCGCGTTTGTGCCTGCACGCCAGCATGCTCAGCTTCACCCACCCGCAGACCGGCGAACGCCTGCGCTTCGAGTGCCCCGCCCCGTTTTAAAAGCTTCACGCCCTGTAGGAGCGAGCTTGCCTCGCGATCTTTTGATCTTTAAAAGATCGCGAGGCAAGCTCGCTCCTACAAAGGGTTTGCACGTTTTTGCTGGTCAAATTTTGTGATCAATGCGCTAAACTCGCGGCCTTGCTGTCTGGAGTAACTTATGCGCGAAGAGTTGAACCAAGGCCTGATCGACTTTCTCAAGGCCTCCCCTACCCCGTTCCATGCCACCGCCAGCCTTGTTCAACGCCTGGAAGCCGCCGGTTACCAGCGCCTCGACGAGCGCGAGACGTGGTACACCGAAGCCAACGGCCGCTATTACGTCACCCGTAATGACTCCTCCATCGTCGCTTTCAAGCTGGGCCGTCACTCGCCCCTGCAAGGTGGCATCCGCATGGTCGGCGCTCACACAGACAGCCCCTGCCTGCGGGTCAAGCCTCAGCCTGAGCTGCAACGCCAGGGTTTTTGGCAATTGGGCGTGGAAGTCTACGGCGGCGCGTTGCTGGCCCCCTGGTTTGACCGCGACCTGTCGCTGGCCGGGCGCGTGACGTTCCGCCGCGATGGCAAGGTCGAGAGCCAGTTGATCGACTTCCGCGCGCCGATTGCGACCATCCCCAATCTGGCGATCCACCTTAATCGCACGGCCAACGAAGGCTGGGCGATTAACCCGCAGACCGAACTGCCACCGATTCTGGCGCAGGTTGCAGGCGATGAACGCGTGGATTTCCGCGCCCTGCTCACTGACCAACTGGCCCGCGAGCACGGCCTGAACGCCGACGTGGTGCTCGACTATGAGCTGAGCTTCTACGACACCCAAAGCGCTGCGGTGATCGGCCTCAACGGTGATTTTATTGCCGGTGCACGCCTCGACAACCTGCTGTCGTGCTACGCCGGCCTGCAGGCACTGTTGAACACCGATACCGACGAGACCTGCCTGTTCGTGGCCAATGACCACGAAGAAGTCGGCTCGTGTTCGGCGTGCGGCGCGGACGGCCCGATGCTGGAGCAAATCCTCCAGCGCGTACTACCTGAAGGCGACGAGTTTGTGCGCACTATTCAGAAGTCGCTGCTAGTCTCGGCCGACAACGCCCACGGCGTGCACCCCAACTACGCCGACAAGCACGACGCCAACCACGGCCCCAAACTCAATGCCGGGCCGGTGATCAAGGTCAACAGCAACCAGCGTTACGCCACTAACAGTGAAACGGCGGGGTTCTTCCGCCATCTGTGCATGGCGGTTGAAGTGCCGGTGCAAAGTTTTGTGGTGCGCAGCGACATGGGCTGTGGCTCGACCATTGGCCCGATCACCGCCAGCCACCTGGGCGTGCGCACAGTAGACATCGGCTTGCCGACCTTCGCCATGCACTCCATCCGTGAACTGGCCGGTAGCCACGACCTGGCGCACCTGGTCAAAGTATTGAGCGCGTTCTACGCCAGCAACGAACTCCCGTAAACACCAGCTTCAACAGGTGGGAGCGGGCTTGCTCGCGATGAAATCAGCGCGTTTTTTTTGAAAGACCGCGTCGCCTGCATCGCGAGCAAGCCCGCTCCCACCTGTTGTGTTACAAGCACGGCGATTCATTTTTGATACACATCACCCCACTTCTGCGTAAAGCCACCTAGACTTGGGTGATTAACTTCTTCAGGTCCAGAACATGCTCGAAATATCCGCCTTTAATTCCATGTTGATCCCCATTGTGATTGGTATGTTGCTGCTCACCATTGGCTTCAACTTTCGCGACAGTAAACCCGGTGTACTGTCGATCTGGTTTGGCATGTTGCTGATCTTCGGCACCATCGTTTTTAAAATTCTCGCCAAACTGAATCAATAAATAGCACCGCATCCGCGATCACTTATTTTATGTATGACAAGAAATGAATGATCGCGGGGCCTAGCGTACACTCGTCCGATCCGTACTTTCCGAGGGTGATCGCCTAGTGTTTCTTCGTCTCTTTGCCCGGCCCTATTGGCTACTGATTTGTCTGCTGACCTTGCTGCCGCTCGCCTCGGCCCAAGCTGTGGGCATCACCAGCCTGCTTCCCAGTTCGGATAAAACCCAAACGCAACCCACCGAGCCTTTGGGCCAGTCGCTGGACGAGGTGATCAAAAACCTTGAGAACGACCAGCAACGCAGCAAGTTGCTGGCGGACCTTAAAAAGCTTCGCGATGCCACCAAAAAAGCCCAGCCCGAAGCTGAAATCGGTGTGCTGGGTTTGATCGGTAGCACTCTCGCCGACCTCGAAAAACAGTTCTCGGGCAACGACAGCCCCACCTCGCGCTGGAGCGAAGAAATCGGCCAGGCCAAAGATGAACTGGTGGCCTTGATGCTGCCCGCCAAGGAATGGGTGCCCATCATCTTTGCCTTTGCGCTGATCATCATGATCTGGAGCCTGCTGGCCTCGCTGCTGATTTGGGTCAGCCACCGCGTGCGCTTGCGCTTTGGCCTGAGCGAAGAACTGCCGCAGCACCCAAAAGCCGTCGACATGCTGCGCTTTGCCTTGCGCAAGCTCGGCCCCTGGCTGGTGGCGCTGGTGATCACGGTGTACATGAGTTACGCCTTGCCATCATCGCTGGGCAAAGACCTGGCCATGGCGCTGGCTTACGCCCTGGTGATCGGCACCTGCTTCTCGGCCACCTGCGTGATTTTGTTTTCATTGCTCGATGGCCCACACCGTCATCGCGCCCTGCATATTCTGCGGCATCAGGCGTTCCGCCCGCTGTGGTGGATCGGCAGCTTTGCCGCCTTTGGTGAGGCACTCAGCGACCCGCGCATGGTTGCCTCACTGGGCGTGCACCTGGCGCATACCGTGGCCACGTTTGCCAACGTGATGGCGGCGCTGTCGACCGGGCTGTTTATCATCCGCTTCCGCCGCCCCATCGCTCACCTTATCCGTAACCAGCCACTGTCACGCCGCCTCACCCGTCGCGCCCTGAGCGACAGCATCGAGACCCTCGGTACTTACTGGTACATCGCCGCGCTGATTCTGGTGGGCATCTCACTGTTCGCCACCTTCTTGTCCGCGGGCGATACCAGCACCGCGCTGCGCCAGTCGCTGATCTGCGCCGTACTGGTAGTGCTGTGCATGGTGATCAACGGGCTGGTGCGCCGCCATGCGCAAAAGCCCCAACGCGGGCCCAAGCGCCACGCGCTGTATTCGGAACGGCTCAAAAGCTTTGTCTACACCCTGGCGCACTTGATTGTGTGGCTGGTGTTCATCGAGTTGGGGTTGCGCGTGTGGGGCCTCTCGCTGATTGGTTTCACCGAGGGTGAAGGCCATGAAATCAGCGTCAAATTGTTCGGCCTGGCGGGGACGTTACTGTTTGCCTGGCTGATCTGGATTCTCGCCGATACGGCCATCCATCACGCCCTGACCCGCTCACGCAAAGGCCTGGCCAACGCCCGCGCGCAAACCATGATGCCGTTGATTCGCAACGTGCTGTTTGCGGCCATTTTCATCATCGCGCTGATCGTCGCACTGGCGAACATGGGCATGAACGTCACGCCACTGCTGGCCGGTGCCGGTGTGATCGGTCTGGCCATTGGTTTTGGTGCGCAGTCGCTGGTTGCCGACCTGATTACCGGCTTGTTCATCATCATTGAAGACTCGCTGGCCATCGATGATTACGTGGATGTCGGTGGCCACCTGGGTACGGTTGAAGGCCTGACGATTCGCACCGTGCGCCTGCGCGACATTGACGGCATCGTGCACACCATTCCGTTCAGTGAAATCAAAAGCATCAAAAACTATTCCCGCGAGTTCGGTTACGCGATCTTCCGCGTGGCGATCCCGTACAACATGGAAATCGACGACGCCATCAAGCTGATGCGCGAGGTGGGACAAAAGATGCGCACCGACCCGCTGCAGCGCCGCAACATCTGGTCGCCGCTGGAGATTCAAGGGGTCGAAAGTTTCGAGTCGGGCAGCGCAATTTTGCGCGCACGCTTCAAAACCGCGCCGATCAAGCAATGGGAAGTGTCACGGGCGTTCAACCTGTCGCTCAAGCGCCATCTGGATGAAGCCGGCCTTGACCTCGCGACACCGCGCCTGAGCGTGCAGGTAGTGACAGCAGGTAGCGGGAACTTACAAAAGGAATAACCCCCCTGTAGGAGCGAGCTCGCCTCGCGATCTTTTGATCTTTAAAAGTTCGCGAGGCAGGCTCAGACTCAACGCTCCAGCACATCCACACCAACGTGGATCGCGTCATGTCGCCAATACTCAATGTCACAGTCGATCAGCCGCTCGTGCTGGTCGTAGTTGATGCGCTCGATCCTCAACCCCGGGCTGCCCGTCGACACCTTGAGCGTTGCCGCCGCCTCGGCGGGCAAGGCGGTCGGCACGATCTCAAAACGCACCCGCCCGTAATGCAAATCGTAGTGCCGCGCATACAGCTCGGTGATCGACTGCGTGAGGTCAAAATCCAGAATCTGCGGGAAGTATTGCGGGTTCAGGTAATGCTCGACATACAGCACCAAACGCCCATCAATGCGCCGCGCCCGGCAGATCTGGATCACACTGGAAAACGCCGGTAACTGCAGACGTGCGCACACGGCGGCCGACGCCGGCTGCAAGCGCGCCGAAATCACCTCGGTGGTCGGCACTCGCCCCTGGGCGCTGACCATGGCGTGAAAGTGGCTGCGCTGCATCAGGTTGTAGGCCAGACGCGGCGGCGAAATAAACCAGCCGCGCCGCTCCTCGCGATACACCACGCCTTGCGCTTCCAGTTGCAACAACGCTTCACGTACCGTGATGCGGGTGGTCGCGAACAGTTCGCTGAGTTTTCTTTCAGCCGGCAATTGGCTGCCACAGGTCAGCAAGCCATGTTCGATTTGCTCTTGCAGGGCCAAACCAATGGCTGTCACCGCTTTGGGTGCACCTTCACGCATCAACGTTACCTATCTGGACTAGTCCAGCACCAAATGTGGGCAGGCTCGGCCTGCAAAACACTTAACTCTTGAGGATGCCAGCCTAGGCAGTGCAGATGACTGTTCGATGACACTGACACCTGTTTTAACCCTCAAGCCCAAACCCGCCGGGGCCTTGACCATGGTCTACGCTTAGCTCACGGCACTTGGCGGGCCTGTAAAAGTGCTTGCACAACCAATGCCGACATTAAAGTGTCATGCAGCCCCCTTAAATTGGCTCAGGTATTGCTGACCTAGACCAACCCACTGCAAAACTCTAAAAAAACCAGCGTGAACACCCCCACAGGAGCTTCAGATGAAACAGTTTTTTCTGGCATCACTGTTAGGCACCAGCATCGCCCTTTGCACCTCGGCCATGGCCGCCGATGTCGATTTACAAGCCCTTGAAACTGCCGCCAAGGCAGAGGGCGCCGTGAACAGTGTCGGCATGCCCGATGACTGGGCCAACTGGAAAGGCACGTGGGAAGACTTGAACAAACTGTATGGCCTCAAGCATGTCGACACCGACATGAGTTCGGCTCAGGAAGTGGCCAAGTTTGCCGCCGAAAAAGACAACGCCAGCGCTGATATCGGTGACGTCGGTGCAGCCTTCGGCCCTATCGCGGTGGCCAAAGGCGTGACCCAGCCATACAAACCCACCACCTGGGAACAGATCCCGGCCTGGGCCAAGGACAAAGACGGTAACTGGGCATTGGCCTACACCGGCACCATCGCGTTTATCGTCAATAAAAAGCTGCTGCACGGCTCTGAAGTGCCAACCAAATGGTCTGACCTCAAATCTGGTAAATACAAGGTCTCGATCGGTGACGTGAGCACCGCCGCGCAAGCCTCCAACGGTGTTCTGGCTGCGGCCTTTGCCAACCACGGTGATGAAAAGAACATTCAGCCAGCCCTGTTGATGTTTGCGGACATCGCCAAGCAAGGCCGCCTGTCACTGGCCAACCCGACCATCGCCACCATGGAAAAAGGTGAAGTTGAAGTGGGCGTGGTCTGGGACTTCAACGGCCTGAGCTACAAAGCCAAAATGGCCAACCCGGATGACTATGTGGTGCTGATTCCGTCGGACGGCTCTGTGATTTCGGGTTACACCACCATCATCAACAAATACGCCAAGCACCCGAACGCCGCCAAACTGACCCGCGAATACATCTTCAGCGATGCCGGCCAAACCAATCTGGCGCGTGGCAACGCCCGCCCGATCCGCGCCGAACACCTGACCCTGCCAGACGACGTGAAGGCCAAGCTGCTGCCTAACGAGCAGTACAAGAACGTGACGCCGATCAAAGACGCCGACGCGTGGGAAAAAACCGCGAAGGCCCTGCCTCAGAAATGGCAGGAAGAAGTCATCATCAACATGCAGTAAAGAGCTGTACCTCCCCTGTAGGAGCGAGCTCGTCTCGCGATCTTTTGATCGTTTAAAAGATCTCGAGGCAAGCTCGCCCCTGCACATTCTGTGCTTTACCTGCGGAGTCGCAGTACATGAAACACAAGGTCATTTTGGTGGTACTCGACGGACTCAATCATGACGTTGCCCGCCATGCCATGGGGCATTTGCAGGCGTATGTCAGCGCAGGACGCGCCACGCTGTACAAGCTCACCTGTGAATTGCCAGCGCTGTCGCGCCCTCTTTACGAGTGCATCCTCACGGGTGTCCCGCCGATTGAAAGCGGCATTGTGCATAACAATGTCTCGCGCCTGTCTCACCAGCGCAGCGTGTTCCATTACGCCCGCGAGGCAGGTTTGAGCACCGCCGCCGCGGCTTACCACTGGGTCAGCGAACTGTATAACCGCTCGCCTTTTATCGCGGCCCGTGACCGCCACACCGAAGACAGTGACCTGCCCATCCAGCACGGGCATTTTTACTGGAACGATCACTATCCCGATTCCCACTTGTTTGCCGATGCCGAAAGCCTGCGCCTGCGCCATGCGCCGGACTTTTTGCTGGTGCACCCGATGAACATCGACGATGCCGGCCACAAGCACGGCCTCGACAGCTCGCAGTACCGCAACAGCGCGCGTTCTGCGGACATTGTGTTGGCCGACTACCTTCAAAGCTGGCTGGACGCGGGCTACCAGGTGCTGGTGACCGCCGACCACGGCATGAACAACGACCGCTCGCACAATGGCCTGTTGCCCGAAGAACGCGAAGTGCCGCTGTTTGTACTTGGCGACGCCTTTAGCCTGGACCCGCAGGCCACCCCCAAACAAACCGAACTGTGCGGCACGATTTGCCAATTGCTGGGCGTCGCCCATGACAAACCGCTGTGCCAGACCTTATTGAGACCCGCGCCATGACCCGTGGTAAATGGCTGGCATTGTTGTGCCTCACGCCCTTTGCAATTGTCTTTATCGTGTTCCAGATTGCCCCGCTGGTGTGGGTGCTGGTACACAGCCTGCAATCAGAAGACACCGGCTGGGGCCTGGATAACTTCAGCAAGATCTTCGCCTCGAAGTTCTATTTGCAGGCCATCCAGCACAGCCTGGAGATCAGTTTCTGGTCCAGCCTGTTCGGCATCGTAATTGCCGTGCTCGGCAGCTACTCGCTGCATAAAGTCGACTCAAGGCTGCGCAACTTCGTTAACGCCTTCGCCAACATGACCAGCAACTTCTCCGGGGTGCCGCTGGCCTTTGCCTTCATCATCCTGCTGGGGTTTAACGGCAGTATCACGATCATGCTGAAACAAGCGGGGATCATCGAGGACTTCAACCTCTACTCCAAAACCGGCCTGATTATTTTGTACACCTACTTCCAGATCCCGCTGGGCGTTCTGCTGCTGTACCCGGCCTTTGATGCCCTGCGTGAAGACTGGCGCGAGTCAGCGTCATTGCTGGGCGCCAATAGCTGGCAGTTCTGGCGCTTTATTGGCCTGCCTGTCCTCACACCGGCGCTGCTGGGCACCTTTGTGATCCTGCTGGCCAACGCCCTCGGCGCCTACGCCACGGTGTATGCGCTGACCACCGGCAACTTCAACGTATTGCCTATCCGCATTGCCGCGATGGTCTCGGGTGACATCAGCCTGGACCCGAACATGGCCAGTGCGCTGGCGGTGATTCTGGTGGGGTTGATGACCCTGGTGACGCTGGTGCATCAGTGGCTGTTAAAGAGGAGCTACCATGTCGCGCGCTGAAACCGGAACCGCCAGCGTTTATCACCGCACGGTGGTTTACCTGCTGTTTATTATTTTGCTGTTGCCGCTGCTGGGCACGTTTGTGTACTCGATCGCCAGCAGCTGGTCCGCCACCGTGTTGCCCAGCGGCTTCACCTTCAAGTGGTACCTGCAACTGTGGAGCGATCCGCGCTTTTTGACCGCATTCGGCCATTCGCTGTTGATCTGCTTCGGGTCTTTGCTGCTGTCGGTGGTGTTGATTCTGCCGCTGCTGTTTGTGGTGCATTACCACTTCCCCAAACTCGACGCGCTGATGAACATCCTTATCCTGCTGCCGTTTGCGGTACCTCCGGTAGTGTCGTCGGTGGGCCTGCTGCAACTGTACGGCTCGGGGCCGATGGCCATGGTCGGTACGCCGTGGATCCTGATCGGCTGCTACTTCACTGTGGCCCTGCCCTTCATGTACCGGGCCATCACCAACAACCTGCAAGCCATCAACCTGCACGACCTGATGGACGCCGCTCAACTGCTCGGCGCCAGCACCTGGCAGGCGGCGTTTCTGGTGGTGTTGCCGAACTTGCGCAAAGGCTTGCTGGTGGCGTTGCTGCTGTCGTTTTCGTTCCTGTTTGGCGAATTTGTGTTTGCCAACATCCTGGTCGGCACCCGCTACGAAACCTTGCAGGTGTTCCTCAATAACATGCGTAACAGCAGCGGCCATTTCACCAGTGCGCTGGTGATCTCGTACTTCCTATTTGTACTGGTGCTGACTTGGGTTGCCACCTTCCTGAACAAGGACAAAAGCCAATGAGTTTTGTCAGCGTCGAACACCTGCAAAAAACCTACTCCGGCACGCCGGTCTTCAGCGACATCAATTTCACCATCAGCAAGGGCGAGTTCGTCACCCTGCTCGGCCCGTCGGGCTGCGGCAAGTCAACGCTGCTGCGCTGCATCGCCGGGCTGACGCCGGTGGATGACGGCAAGATCCTCCTCGATGGCCAGGACATCGTGCCGCTCAACCCGCAAAAACGCGGGATTGGCATGGTGTTCCAGAGCTACGCGCTGTTCCCCAACATGACCGTTGAGCAAAACGTTGCGTTTGGCCTGCGCATGCAAAAAGTCAACGCCAATGACAGCCAAAAACGCGTGACTGAGGTACTGCAACTGGTCGAGCTCAATGACTTTGCCAAGCGCTACCCGCACCAACTGTCGGGCGGCCAATGCCAGCGTGTGGCGCTGGCCCGCTCACTGGTGACACGCCCGCGCCTGTTGCTGCTGGACGAACCCCTGTCAGCACTGGATGCCCGTATCCGCAAGCATTTGCGCGAGCAGATCCGGCAGATCCAGCGCGAACTGGGGCTGACCACGATTTTCGTCACCCACGACCAGGAAGAAGCGCTGACCATGAGCGACCGTATCTTCCTGATGAACAAGGGCCGGATCGTCCAGAGCGGCAATGCCGAAAGCCTCTATGTCGCCCCGGTGGACGTGTTTGCCGCGAGTTTTATTGGCAACTACAACCTGCTGGACGCCGACACCGCCAGCCGTTTATTGCAGCGCCCGGTCACCAGCCGCATCGCCATACGCCCGGAAACCCTGGGCTTGAGCCTGCACGGCGAGGCCGACACACTGATCCGCAACCACAGCCTGCTGGGCAACGTGATCCGCTATCGGGTCGAAGTCCGTGGCGTGGAGTTGATCGTGGACGTGCTCAACCGTTCTGCGGCCGACCTGTACGCGGATGGTCAGCGCGTGGCGTTGACCATCGATTCCAGCGCCTTATGTGAGGTAGCCTGATGCTTTTGAGCACCATGAAAAGGGAGTTGCACTGATGGCCCTGGCAATTTTTGACCTGGATGAAACGTTGATTCACGGCGACTGCGCCACCTTGTGGAGCGAGCAAATGGGCCGCTTGGGCTGGGTCGATCCGGAAGAGTTTTTAAAGCGTAATAACGAACTGATGCACGCCTATAGCCAAGGCAAGTTGAGGATGGAAGATTACATGGCCTTCAGCCTGGAGCCCTTGATCGGACGGACCCCTGAAGAAATCGAGCATTTGGTCGGCCCGTGGGTTGAAGACTTTATCGAACCGATCATTTTCAGTGACGCGACCAAAACCGTGGCCGCTCACCGCAAGGCCGGCGATCGCATTTTGATTATTTCGGCGTCGGGCGTGCACTTGGTCAAACCGATTGCCGAGCGTCTGGGCATTGATGAAGTGCTGGGTATTGAACTGGAAGTTGCGCACGGTACGTACACCGGCAACACCGTGGGCACCCTGACCTACCGTGATGGCAAGATCACACGCCTGCTGGAATGGCTGGACGAACAAGAAGAAAACCTTGAGGGCGCGAGTTTTTATTCTGATTCACGCAACGACTTGCCGTTGCTGCTCAAAGTGGATCACCCGCATGCGGTCAACCCGGACCCGGTCTTGCGTGAGCACGCTGAAAAGGCGGGCTGGCCGATTCATCACTGGAAGTAAAATTAGAAAACCGTAGGAGCGAGCTTGCCTCGCGATCTTTTGATCTTTTTAAAAGATCGCGAGGCAAGCTCGCTCCTACAGTTATGTGTCAACTACACCAGGCTCGCGTCAATAACCAGCACCAGCTTGCCCGACACCTGATTGCTGACCAATTCGGCAAACGCCGCCTGGGCCTCTTCAATCGGGAAGGTTTTGGCCAACTGCGGGCTCAAGCGGCCTTCGGCAAACAACGGCCACACTTGCTGATTGAGATCACTCAGCAAATCCGCCTTGAACTGGTCGCCGCGGCTGCGCAATGTCGAACCCAGCAACTGGATGCGCTTGCCCAACACCAAGGCCAGGTCCAGCTCGGCCTTGCGCCCACCCATCAAGCCAATCAACACCCAACGCCCGTCCAGTGCCAGCAACTTGAGGTTGGACTCCACATAGTTGGCGCCCACCGGGTCGAGTACCACGTCAAACGGCCCCAGCGCCTTGAGGCTGTCCAGCCCTTCGGTGCGCACTGCGCCGCCCTGGGCACCCAGGGCCTCACAATAGGCCAGGCGCTCGGCCGAACCGACCGTCACCCAGCACGGGCTGCCAAAGGCTTTGCACAGCTGAATAGCGGCTGAACCAACTCCACTTGCTCCGGCATGCAGCAACACTTTTTCGCCCGGCTTCAGGGCCGCCAATTGGAACAGATTAAGCCATGCAGTGCTGTACACCTCGGGCAGGGCAGCCGCCTCAATCAGCGACAACCCTTCGGGCACCGGCAAGGCATGGCGCCCATCAACCACGACCTCTTGCGCCATGCCACCGCCCGCCAACAGCGCGCACACGCGGTCTCCGACTTGCCAGGAAGACCCTGGCCCGACCTCGCTGACCACGCCCGAGCACTCCAGCCCCAGCATCTGGCTGGCGCCAGGCGGTGGCGGATACAACCCCTGGCTTTGCAAAAGATCGGCGCGATTAAGGCCCGCTGCCGCCACACGAATTCGGATTTGTCCTACATCACAACGTGGGCTTGGTTCTTCAACCCACTTCACTTGTCCCTCAACGCCTTGCAATGCTTTCACAGTGCCTCCATAGTGAGTCTGGACTGAGCCCGGTGCTGCTGCATCGGGCTTCTTGCATTATGCGGCCGGTTTTTACGGAACCGGCGACTTCAAAGACGGCCTAATATGCGTTATCAATTGCCCCCGCGTCGACTCAGCATGAAGCATTTATTCCCTAGCACCGCTCTCGCACTCTTCATTGGCTTAGGCGTTTTGCCGTTTTCGGCCACTACGTTCGCCGCTAACAGTTGGGATAACCTTCAGCCCGATCGTGATGAGGTAATTGCCAGCCTTAACGTTGTTGAGCTGCTCAAACGCCATCATTACAGCAAGCCGCCACTGGATGACGCACGTTCCGCGATCATCTATGACAGCTACCTGAAGCTGCTCGATCCTTCGCGCAGTTACTTTCTGGCCAGTGATATCGCCGAATTCGACAAATGGAAATTCCAGTTTGACGACTTCCTCAAGAGCGGCGATCTCAATCCCGGCTTCACCATCTACAAGCGCTACCTGGATCGCGTCAAGTCGCGTCTGGACTTCGCCCTTGGCGAACTGAACAAAGGCGTGGACTCGTTCGACTTCACCACCAAAGAGACCCTGCAGATCGACCGCAAGGACGCTCCGTGGCTCAAGACTGAAGCCGAACTCAATGATCTGTGGCGCAAACGTCTCAAGGACGAAGTCCTGCGCCTGAAAATCGCTGGCAAAGAGCCGTCGAAAATTCAGGAACTGCTGACCAAGCGCTACAAGAACCAGTTGAGCCGTCTTGATCAGACCCGCAGCGAAGACATCTTCCAGGCGTACATCAACACCTTCGCCATGTCTTACGACCCGCACACCAACTATCTGTCGCCAGATAACGCGGAAAACTTCGACATCAACATGAGCCTGTCGCTGGAAGGCATCGGCGCCGTGTTGCAGAGCGATAACGACCAAGTGAAGATCGTGCGCCTGGTGCCGGCAGGCCCCGCCGACAAGACCAAGCAAGTCGCTCCGGCTGACAAGATCATCGGCGTTGCCCAGGGCGACAAAGAGATGGTCGACGTGATCGGCTGGCGCCTGGACGAAGTGGTCAAGTTGATTCGGGGCCCTAAAGGCTCTGTGGTGCGCCTGGAAGTGATTCCGGCGAGCAATGCGCCTAATGACCAGACCAGCAAGATTGTCTCCATCACCCGTGAAGCGGTGAAGCTTGAAGAGCAGGCGGCGAAAAAGTCGATCCTCAACCTCAAGCAGGATGGCAAAGACTACAAACTGGGCGTGATCGAAATCCCGGCGTTCTACCTGGACTTCAAGGCCTACCGTGCCGGTGACCCGAACTACAAGAGTACGACCCGCGACGTTAAAAAACTGCTGACCGAGTTGCAGAATGAAAAAGTCGATGGCGTGATTATCGACCTGCGCAACAACGGTGGCGGTTCGTTGCAGGAAGCCACCGAGCTGACCAGCCTGTTTATCGACAAGGGCCCAACGGTTCTGGTACGTAACGCTGACGGTAAAGTCGACGTACTCGAAGACGAAAACCCGGGCGCGTTCTACAAAGGCCCGATGGCGTTGCTGGTCAATCGCTTGTCGGCATCGGCGTCGGAGATTTTCGCCGGGGCCATGCAGGATTACCACCGCGCGCTGATTATCGGCGGCCAAACGTTCGGCAAGGGCACGGTGCAAACCATTCAGCCGCTGAACCACGGCGAGCTGAAACTGACACTGGCCAAGTTCTACCGGGTTTCCGGGCAGAGCACCCAGCATCAGGGCGTATTGCCTGACGTCGCCTTCCCGTCGATTATCGACACCAAGGAAATCGGTGAAAGTGCACTGCCTGAGGCCATGCCGTGGGACACCATCCGCCCTGCGATCAAGCCTGCGGCTGACCCGTTCAAACCGTTCATTGCGCAACTGAAAGCGGATCACGATGCGCGTGTGGCTAAAGATGCCGAGTTCATCTTTATCCGCGACAAGCTGGCCCTGGCCGACAAGCTAATGGCCGAGAAAACCGTGAGCCTGAACGAGGCCGACCGTCGCGCACAACACGCCGATATCGATGCCCAGCAGTTGGTGATGGAAAACGCCCGCCGCAAGGCTAAAGGCGAAGCACCGCTAAAGGAAATGAAGAAAGAAGACGAAGACGCCTTGCCGGTGGAGCCTGAAAAGACTAAGCCAGAAGACGACGCTTACCTGAGTGAAACCGGGCGCGTCCTGCTGGACTACCTCAAGCTCAACCCACAGGCAGCGAAGAAGTAACCTTCACGTGTCTCGCGATCTTTTGAACGTTTAAAAGATCGCGAGGCAAGCTCGCTCCTACGGGGTTTTGGTGTAAAAAGGGCGGGCCGCATCATGCGGCCCGCCCTTTTTGTCTTTACGCTTCTTCGTGTTCGTAACTGTGTTCAAACACCCGAACCACTTCCGAGGCGTGCCAGGAGGCTGCCGCGACGCCATCCGGCGGCCCGGCAAAACGCCCAAGGCGCCCCACGCATTCAAAAAAACCGGTGCGGGGCAGACGGCTCGCCCCTTGGCTGATCACCAGCGAACTGCGTAGCGGCTGTTCGGCCTTCACGTCCATTGCCGCCAGATGCTCCAGCGCGGAGGTGAGGGTCAACATGGCCGGGCTGGGCAACTGCAAACGCTCCAGCAATGCCCGGTATGTCACTAAATGGCGTTGTCGACGCGCCTGATCAAGCTCAGCCAGTAACCCATCCCAGTGTTGACGACTGATGCGCACGTTCATGAGGCTTCCCTCCAGCCCGCAACGCCCAGCTCCCAGGCCAGGCTACGGCGAATGGCAAGATCCGGCAGACGTTCACCGGTTTCGATCATTCCCAGGTACGACGGGCTAATGCCTACCGTGCGTGCCAGCACCTCCAGGGCCAAACCCTTGCCCTCGCGCAGACCACGTAGTTGATCGAGCCCTGGCAGCGCCTGTACAGGCTCAGGCGGCTGTCGTTCAGTATCAGGGATGAGTGTTGTCGCTACCGGAGCGTCGATACCCGCAGCCTTGAGTAGCGCCAGGTAGCTCTGCCACGAAAGAACCGCATATTCGGGTTCTCCATTGCGCTTGATGATTTGAAGATCCATTGCTAACCCCGTCAGATTTTTAGACAGATCAAGTCGGAATTTTCCTTAGAAGCTTAATCCTAACAGCCGCTGAGGTCTCTGGGGTTTTTGATCTTCTTGCTCGTGTTCACCTTCGCCGCAGGAATAAGCCCGATAAACGCGAAATGTTATCCACACAAATTGTGGATAACCTTGTGAACAGAGCAGATTTTTCGCTCCGAAAGCCACGTTCTATAAGGGCTGCGCTTAGATCGGGCATTTTTTACACACATAAAAAAACCCATAAATTCATTGACTTGCTGGTCAGCAACTACTAGCCATCAGAACGGATGCGACAAATAACCGCTGGTCGGGGGGATAAACAGACGGGCCAGGCCCAGATACGACAACGCCCCGTCAGGACGGGGCGTTGTGTGAAAACAGAGGCTGCTTACTTGGCAGCATCGGCCTCTGGTTTTGCAGGGTCTTTGATGCCCAGCAGTTCCAGGTCGAATACCAGCACCGAGTTGGCCGGGATCGCCGGGCTTGGGCTTTGTGCGCCGTAAGCCAGTTCGCTAGGGATGTACAGCTTGTACTTCTCACCCACGTGCATCAGTTGCAGGCCTTCAACCCAACCCGGGATCACGCCGCTGACTGGCAGGTCAATCGGGCTACCGCGCTCGATCGAGCTGTCGAAAACCTTGCCGTCAATCAGCTTGCCTTCGTAGTGAACGGTCACGACGTCAGTTGGCTTTGGCTGTGGGCCATCGGCCTTTTTGATGACTTCGTACTGCAGGCCAGAAGCAGTGGTGACAACACCCGCTTTCTTGCCGTTTTCTTCGAGGAATTTTTTACCGGCGGCAGAGGCTTCGTCGCTCATCTTGGCCAGGCGCTCTTCAGCGCGTTTTTGCAGGGCGGCGAACGCTTCGATCAGTTCGTCATCCTTAAGCTTTTGCTCTTTCTTGCCGACGGCATCTTCGATGCCCAAGGCTACGGCTTTGGAATCCAGATCATCCATGCCTTCTTGAGCCAGGCTTTTACCCATGTTCAGGCCAATGCCATAAGAGGCTTTTTGTGCCGGGGTTTTCAGCTCTACGCTGGTCTGCGAGTCGCAACCCGCCAGTACCAGGCTTACCAGAGCCACAGCTGCCGCCAACCGATGCTGTTTCATGCTATTTCCTTGTTCATGCGCCAAATGGGCAATCGAATAAAGCCGCGAGCTTATCAGGCGGCCGCAACCAATGGCTACCGGCATGAGAGAGGCAAATCGCGGATAAGTTCACGTCTAAATCACAATTCATAATTACCGCAACTTTTGCTAACACTTCAAGCACGCTGTCAAACCTGTCCCTCCCCTCCACGATCAAACCGATAGCCACTTGATGCTAGCCGCTCGCTCAGGCATAAGACTGAAAAAATTCCTACAAGGAGCGTTATTTTGCGATTGTTTTACCGTGTGCTGTCAGGGCTTGGCGTGGCCTTGGTGTTAGGGCTGTGTGTGGTTGTCTACTTCATCGCCAACCCAAAACTGCCTGCTTACACCGCGCCGCAGCACGTGCACTACCAGGACCAATGGAGCGAAGCTGACCGGCAACTTTATTACTACACCCCCCAGGGCACCCAAGTGAAAGGCCTGCATTACGACTGGTTCAGTGCCCTGGAGCTGCCCTTCTCGACGCAACGCTTCGCTGCGCCTGAGTATTTGGCGCGGTTTGGCTTTTTGATCGACCCGCAGCAGCAAGCCAGCGCCGCTAATCCGGCCAACTTGCCCGTCGGCTTCACTCGCCATCAGAACCCCGGCAGCCCCGTTGAGTATCTGGACATCACCTGCGCGGCCTGCCACACCGGCGAGCTGCGTTACAAAGGCCAGGCCCTGCGCATTGACGGTGGCCCGGCGCAACACGTGCTGCCTTCCAGCGTACCGACCCTGCGCGGCGGCAGCTTTGGCCAGGCGCTGGTCGCAAGCCTGGCAGCCACGTACTACAACCCCTGGAAATTTGAGCGCTTTGCCCGCACGGTTCTGGGCGATAACTATGAAGCCGGGCACAAGCAACTGCGCAAGGACTTCAAGGCCTCGCTGGACACCTTTCTGGCCGTGGCCTGGAACGACACCCATCGCGGCCTTTACCCGACACTCGAAGGCCCGGGGCGCACCGATGCCTTTGGCCGGATTGCCAATGCCAGCTTCGGCGACGCGATCTCGCCCGACAACTATCGAGTGGCCAATGCGCCGGTAGACTACCCGCACCTGTGGGACATGTGGACGTTCGACTGGGTGCAATGGAATGGCTCGGCCCAACAACCCATGGCACGCAATATCGGTGAAGCCTTGGGCGTCGGCGCAACCCTGAACTTCTTCGACAGCCACGGTCAGCCGCTGCAAGGCGACCAGCGCTACCCGTCCAGCGTGCGGGTCAACGACTTGCACCTGATTGAAGAAACCCTGCAACGACTCAAGCCACCCGTTTGGCCCGAAGACCTCTTCGGCAAGATCGACCGCCCGCTGGCCGCCAAAGGCCGCCGTCTTTTTACCGAGAACTGCGCAGGTTGCCACGTGCCGCCCGTGGTTGAAGAAAACGGCCGTCTGGTCAAGCAACTTAAAATGCTGCCGGTCGAGGTGATCGGTACCGATCCCAATACCGCCACTAACATCGCAGACAATCGCTACGACCTCAGCGCCCTGCAGTGGGACCCGGCCGAGTTGGCCAGCATGAACGTCAACCTCCTCCCCAAGAGCGAGCAGCCGCTGGACATGCATCAGCTGTCCGTCGCCAAGGGCCTGGCCTATGTCACCGCCTTTGTTGAAAAACGCGCCTACCACGACGCTGCCGTCAGCCCTGAAGAGCAAGCACGCCTCAACGGCTTTGGCCTGCCGATTGGCGTACTGGAGTTGCGCGCCTACAAGGCTCGCCCGCTGGATGGCATCTGGGCCACTGCGCCCTACCTGCACAACGGCTCTGTGCCGACGGTGTATCAATTGCTGTCGCCGCAGTCAGAACGTGCGCAAACCTTCTATCGCGGCAATTTTGAGTACGACCCACGCCACTTGGGCTACCGCACAGACGCTTTTGACGGCGGCTTCGTGCTGGACACCCGCATCAGTGGCAACCACAACAGCGGCCACGAGTTCCGGGCCGGACCGCAGGGCAACGGCGTGATTGGTCGCCTGCTGCAACCTGAAGAGCGCTGGGCCTTGATCGAGTACCTGAAAGTGCTCGGCGGCCCGCTCGAACACCAGTTGCCCAACGAATAACGATTAAAAGGATGTTTGCATGCTGACCACTTTATGGCTTCGACTCGGCACCTGGCTGGGCAAGCTGTTGCTCGCCCTGATCGTGCTGGGGCTGCTGGGCTGGGCGCTGACAACAGGCTGGTATGCCTGGAAGTACCGCGGTCCTGTTTCAGCACAGGAGCAGATCCCGGCCGGTGAAGCCGCGATGACTCAAGACACGATCCAGACGGCGATTAAAATCGTCGACCAGCACCGCGAGAACACGCGCTACCTGCGCGATGCTCACGCCAAAGCGCATGGCTGCGTCAAAGCCGAGGTCAAAGTGCTCGATGACCTCGACCCGGCCTTGCGCCAAGGTGTGTTTGCGGCGCCGGGCAAAACCTGGCAAGCCGTGATGCGCCTGTCCAACGGTAATGCTTACCCGCAATTTGACAGCATCCGCGACGCCCGCGGCATGGCGATCAAGTTGCAGGACGTGCCGGGCACGCAGCTGTTGCCCAGCCAGCAAGGGCGCGGCGAACAGGATTTTGTGATGTTCAACCACCCCAACTTCTTTGTCAGCGATGTGGCGGAGTATCGTCAGAACATCGCGGCCCAGGCCGACGGCAAAAAAGTGCTGGCGTTTTTTCCGTCCTGGGACCCGCGCAGTTGGCAAGTGCGGCACCTGTTTATTGCCTTGGCCACCTTGGCACCCGCACCCGCCAGCCCGACACAAACCACCTACTATTCGGTGTCGCCTTACAAGTTCGGGACGGCCAATGCCAAATTCAGAGTGGCACCGGACGCTGACAACTGCCCGGCCTACAGCCTGCCCAAACAGAACCAGGACCTGCCGAACTTCTTGCGCAGTGCGTTGACTCAGCAGCTCAGCACAGACCGCACGCCTGCCTGTTTTGTGTTGCAGGTTCAGCGTCAGGATGCCAACCGCTACATGCCAATTGAAGACACCAGTATTGAATGGAAGGAGTCCGATGCACCCTTCGAGACTGTGGCGCGCATCACCGTAGAACCGCAAGACTTCGACACCCCGAGCCAGAATCTGGCCTGTGACAACCTGTCATTCAGCCCATGGCACGGCATCGAAGAGCACCGACCGATTGGCGGTATCAACCGCCTGCGCAAAGCCGTGTATGACTCGGTCAGCGAGTACCGCCACAGCCGTAACGCCGAGCAATAACGCGTCCCGCCACACACTGTAGGAGCGAGCTCGTCTCGCGATCTTTTGACCGTTAAAAGATCGCGAGGCAAGCTCGCTCCTACAGCGTTGGCGACACGGCAAACGGCGCCCAGTCGGGGCCAATCCTTCCCTCTTGCGTCCATACCTCATCAGTTGTAATGACTTCCAGCTTGCCCGCTTCGGCCACACGGTGGACGTAGCTCTGTGCATTACGGTCGTAAGGGAAAAGTCTCGCTTCAATGTCGGGCACGGTCGCGTGAGAGCGGTTCACCAGTGTGACCAACTCTGCTTCTGACTCTGTCGCGTCGCTCTGATAGCGCAGTAACCCGCCCTCCCGTGCACAAAAGAAGACGTCGCAGCCAGGTGTTGCGCGCGCCAGCAACAAACTGGTCAGCAGCGCGCTGGGGGAAAAGAAATCACCAAACAACTCGTTGGTAGTGTCATGCAACAGCGCATCCGGTTCTTCACCTGACAAGTAAACCCCGACGATGCGGTAACCCTCGGGCACCACCGGCACTCCGCTGGGATCCTTGGGGAACACCACATCCCGGTCAAATTCAAAAAAAGGCGTTTCTAATGCACGGGTATAAACGTACACGTCAGCGTCCAGCTGCTTGAGTACAAACCCGGCAAATTGCGTGTGTTTGCGCAAGAGCATGGCCTGATGAACAGCCTTCACCGCGTCTACTACATCGCTGTACACACTGGAACACAGTGCGGGCTTGTCGACCGAGGTCCGCCCCTTCTGCTGATCGGCCTTCCAGTTCGCACCCAGCCGGGTGCGTCGATCCCAGTGAGCCCCCGCCAGCACAATGCTGAGTTCCCCCGCCAGGCAGATCAAACCAATCACGTCAGAGGGCATCAACGACCCCAAGTCATAGGCTCTTTCAAACGTCCCGGGATACAGCGCTCGCTTGCGTGAAAGTAAAGGCAACAAGGCTTTCTCAAGGTTCGAGCCACTGGCGATGTAGCTCAACACGCACTTGTCCGGGCAGGACAAATAGAAGCGCGGGTAGTTGTGTTTGTAGCGAATCGCTTGATTGAGGTCGTGAATCGAAAAGAAGTTGTCTTGCAACTCGCTTTCCTCGTGCATCTGCCAAGGCATCCGCTGAATGGAGGTATTGGAGTGGTACATCCCTTCAATGGTGTAGCCCCGGATCGGCAGGAATAATCCGTCGTCAGACAATGACAGCACGTCGGCAGGGTCAAAGGACGTGCTGGAGCCCGCATGTGGCAGGGTGGCGTAATAGCGGTTCTGCCTGGCGAGTATAAAACCGCCATAGACAACGCCATTCTTGATGGCTGCAATGAGCTCGTGGGCATACACCGCCGCATCATCGGCACTGATGAAGGCGGGGCTTAACGACGGGATTAATACGGAAGCAGTTTGCGCACTGGTATTCATGAAAAGTCCTTGTCTTGGCGTGGGCCGGGCGCTGTTCGCCCAGCGTGAAATCACGCGTCGAGTTTCAAGGTATTCATGCCAGCATGTGCGTTACTGGGGTAGTGACGGTCATGGCTCGCAGCCACCACCGTCATGGACTCAACTGGCCCATCCGTGGGCCGATCAGCCCACTCAATGAACCGGCAGTTCAACCCCTTCAAACAGGTCTTCGAGTTCCTGCTTGTTATGGCAGGCAATGGCCTTGGCCATCACTTCACGGGTCAGGTGCGGTGCAAATTTCTCAATGAAATCGCACATGAAACCGCGCAGGAAGGTACCGCGACGGAAACCAATCTTGGTGATGCTCGATTCGAACAGCTCGCTGGCATCCAGCACCACCAGGTCTTTGTCCAGGTTGGTGTCTACCGCCATCTTGGCCACAATGCCGACGCCCAGGCCCAGGCGTACGTAAGTCTTGATCACGTCAGCGTCAGCTGCGGTAAACACCACCTTGGGGGTCAGGCCGCGATGGCTGAAGGCTTCGTCCAGCTTGGAGCGGCCGGTAAAACCAAAGACGTAAGTCACAATCGGGTATTCAGCCAAGGCCTCGAGGGTCAGCTTCGGCAGTTTGGTCAGCGGGTGGCCTTGAGGCACGACCACGCAACGGTTCCAGCGGTAGCACGGCATCATTACCAGGTCGCCGAACAGTTCCAGCGCTTCAGTAGCAATTGCAAAATCAACGGTGCCGTCAGCGGCCATTTCAGCAATCTGCATCGGCGAGCCCTGATGCATATGCAGAGCTACATCCGGGTATTGCTTGATGAAGTTGCTGATAACCGGCGGCAAAGCATAGCGCGCCTGAGTGTGCGTGGTGGCAATCGACAACGTGCCTTTTTTCTCGTTGGAAAACTCTTGGGCGATCTGCTTGATGCTCTCGACCTTGCGCAGGATTTCACCGGCGGTGGTGATGATGCGCTCGCCCGCCGGTGTGACACGGGTCAGGTGTTTGCCACTGCGCGCAAATACTTCAACGCCCAACTCGTCTTCCAGCAAACGGATCTGTTTACTGATCCCAGGCTGTGAGGTGTAGAGACTCTGAGCGGTAGCTGAAACGTTGAGGTCGTGGTGCGCCACTTCCCAGATGTAGCGCAGTTGTTGAAGCTTCATATGCATCCCTCAGAGCAAATAGGCGCCATGACTATCGGCGGCGATATATAACTATATGGAAGGTCAGAAGAATAAATCTAGAACTTTTTTATCGTTTTAAGCAGTTCGTCGCCTTCACCCGTCGGTGCGCCGCCGACGTTGCACCAACGGCACCAGGTACACCGGCACCTGCGCCTGCTCTACGACGCGGCTTGCGTTGTGCCCCAAGTGGCTGTTTGCGCCAGTAGACTGCCCATGACTGCCGAGGATCAACAGGTCAACCCCAAGTTTTCGCGACTCCTCCAGAATGATATGGGCGGGCTCGCCTTGAACCACCTTGACCGAGCGGATCAACGCAAGCTCCTGCGCCCCTTCGCCCAGTTCATCTTGAAGACTCTCGAATACGCGCTGCTCAATATTGGACAGCATGGCGGTCATGCCCTGCTGCTGCAGTTCATGCAGCGCCTGCTCATCCAGATAACTTTGCAATACCGATTCGGCGAACAGCCCCATAGGCTCCACAACGTGAAGTACATACAAATCCGCCTTGAAACTGCGGGCTAGCCCCAAAGCGTGCTGCATCACAACCGGAGCATAAATACCGAGGTCTGTGGCGAACAGTATCGAGCGAATCATGCGACCTCCTCGACAGGCGTTATGGCCGAGATGAATTCAGCTTAGCAGCGCCCTGACAAGTTCGATGACCCGCGCGATGACTTACACGCGCAGTTGGGGTAGCACAAGGTTCAAGGCAGTTCGTCAGGCTCAAGCAGCAAGGCCAGTTTAAGGTGATGGGCCAACTCCCCTTCACTCAAACGCGACTTCAATTCACCGTAAAAAGCACCGTCACGCACGACAAACAACGCAGGAAGGTGGAAGATCTCGTAACGCTCGACCAGGCCACCGTTGTCACCGGCGTCAATCCAGCACAGCTGATCAATGGGCAACTGCATTTCGGGCAGCATTTTGCGCGCCGTGCGGCAGCTCGAACACCCGGTGCTGGTGAACACCAGCAAGGTCGTGCCGGGCAGTGTCAGCAGGCGCTGGTCCGCATCAAAGTCTGTCAGTTCCATTTCAGTCACTATACTCAGCTAACAAGATCAAAATACTGGCACTTTGGAGTCTGTGTACATGGGTCGTTTTTTGCCTCACCCAGATGATGTTCCTGTTCAGATCACCCCTCGCAAGCACCCTGCCCTTTCGCGCCAGAAGCTGAACACTATCAGCCTGGGGGGTGTTGCGTGCAACAGTGACAGAGGCTGGAGGCGCGGCACGGCGGTTGACATGTACATGCCCACCCTGGGTGAAACCGCCCACTACCCGGGCTATATCGCCTGGTGTGAAAAACACGCCGACGGCTACCGCGTCGGTGTGGCCTTTACCGATGACCAAACCCTGTTTGGTGCGCGCATGGGTGAGCAGGTGTGTCAGATCGAACACTATTGCCGCCAGCGCAATCAACTCAACCTGCCCTTCGAAAACAAGGATGCATTGGCCCTGGAATGGGTCAACCTGCACGCGGTGGAGTTTTCCCAGGAAACACTGGAGCAGGCCCTGGCACAACCTGCACTGGATTAAACCGCTGTGTGCCCATTGTCGAATAACCGCTTAACGCGTTAAGGTTCCGCTCCCCGATGCGCTCAATCAAGCTGTGCTCCGCCGCACGGGGATCGCTGGCGGCCGGCACCCGTGACCTGACGAGTAACACGATGGCTGATTTACCGATCGACGACCTTAACGTTGCCTCCAACGAAACCCTGATCACACCTGAACGCCTCAAGCGCGAGATTCCTCTCAGCGCTACAGCGCTGCAGACCGTGAACAAAGGGCGTGAGGTCATTCGCAACATCCTGGATGGCAAAGACCATCGCCTGTTCGTTGTCATCGGGCCTTGCTCGATCCACGACCTCAAGGCGGCTCATGAATACGCTGAGCGCCTGAAGGTACTTGCGGCTGAAGTCAGCGACACGCTGTATCTGGTCATGCGGGTTTATTTCGAAAAACCACGGACCACCGTGGGCTGGAAAGGCCTGATCAACGACCCGTACCTGGACGACTCGTTCAAAATCGAAGACGGTCTGCACATCGGCCGTAAATTGCTTCTGGACCTGGCCGAAATGGGCCTGCCAACCGCCACTGAAGCCCTTGACCCGATTTCGCCACAGTACCTGCAAGACCTTATCAGTTGGTCTGCCATTGGTGCGCGTACCACCGAGTCGCAAACTCACCGCGAAATGGCCTCTGGCCTGTCTTCGGCAGTCGGCTTTAAAAATGGCACCGATGGCGGCCTGACCGTTGCGATCAACGCCTTGCAGTCAGTGTCCAGCCCGCACCGTTTCCTGGGTATCAACCAGGAAGGTGGCGTGTCCATCGTCACCACCAAAGGCAACGCCTACGGCCACGTAGTATTGCGCGGTGGCAATGGCAAGCCGAACTATGATTCGGTCAGCGTGGCGCTCTGCGAGCAAGCCCTGACCAAAGCTAAAATCACCCCGAACATCATGGTCGACTGCAGCCACGCCAACTCCAACAAAGACCCGGCGCTGCAACCGCTGGTGATGGAGAACGTGGCCAATCAGATCCTTGAAGGCAACCAGTCGATCATCGGTCTGATGGTTGAAAGCCACCTGAACTGGGGCTGCCAGGCGATCCCTAAAAACCTTGAAGACTTGCAATACGGTGTCTCGATCACCGATGCCTGCATCGACTGGGCGAGCACTGAAAACACCTTGCGCAGCATGCACGCCAAGCTCAAGGACGTCCTGCCCAAGCGGGCTCGCGGCTGATTTTAAGCGCACACAAAAACGCCGGGCTAGCCCGGCGTTTTTTATGAGTGCTATTTCAGGTTTTGGCCTGAGTGCGCTTGTGGCGCTCCATATAGCGCTCAACGTAGGAACACGAAGGAATCACCTCGTAGCCCATTTTTTCGGCGTAATCGAGCGCCTGCTCGGTCAACGCGGCCGCAATGCCTCGCCCACGCAACGCGTTGGGCACAAAGGTGCGGTAAATATCCAGAGTCTGCTTACCCAAATCCATGTAGGTCAGGTAGGCACGGTGACCGTCGACAGTGGTCTCAAACTGGTGACCTGCCTGGTCATGGTGGATGGACAGCGCCTCGCTCATCATTACTCCTCGCGGGTCTTGGACTGTGACCTCTACCTTACTCATGTTTTTGTGCTGAGGGAACCCAGATACTGGCCCTGTGTCATTGCCGTTACACAGCAACCGGAACAGCCTCTGCAACAGGCACACAGACAACGGCAGGCACGCCGACAGGCAAAATTAAGAATAGTCGCTCTCGCAATTGATGCTCAGTGTGTGCTCGCACGCAAAAGACTTATCTATGACGCAGGCGCCCTCTTGAAGTCACTTCACGCGGTCTTTATATTTGCAAGCCGCTTGCTCAAGACGACCAAAGACGGGCAGTTTTCTCGGACACAATCTGTTAAATCTAGCCCATTGGCATTGATTGCCAAATATTTTTTTTGGTTCTTGCGCTAGGTCAGTTTACTTACTACAAGTAATGGGTAGTATGTACGCCGGCTGTTTCCTCATGTTGAAGGAGCAGCTTTAATTAGAAAGTCCTTGAAGGGGAACACGATGAACAACGTTCTGAAATTCTCTGCTCTGGCATTGGCCGCAGTTCTGGCTACCGGTTGCAGCAGCGTATCTAAAGAAACTGAAGCCCGTCTGACTGCAACTGAAGACGCAGCAGCTCGTTCCCAGGCTCGTGCTGACGAAGCCTACCGCAAAGCTGACGAAGCTCTGGCTGCTGCTCAAAAAGCACAACAGACTGCTGATGAAGCTAACGAACGTGCTCTGCGTATGCTTGAAAAAGCTAGCCGCAAGTAATAGTCCTTCGGGATTATTATCGAAGCCGACCCATTTTTATGGGTCGGCTTTTTTATGCCTGCTACCAACTAAGCAGGCAATAAAAAACCGCCAGGGCGTTAACCGTGGCGGCTGTTTTAGTGCCTGGGTGCGTTACTGAACGTAGTCCAGCGACTGACCCTGTTGCACCGTGGTGTTGGCCACACCGATCTCCTGAGGTATGCCGGTTTCGGCACCGACCACAGGGAACGCTTTGTCTTTGTCGATCTGGATGACCTTTTCCAGGTCTTTATGCTTAAGCAGGAAGTTGATAAAGCCTGCGTACTTGTTCTGCAGATCTTCCTGAGTCAAATGCGACTTGTCACTTTTGGCTAGCAAAGAGCCATCTTTGACATTCAACGGCTCATGCACTTCAAGGAATACCTTGCCGCCGCTAACACCGAGTTTGTACGGTTCGTTGATAATGCGAACCGGCGTACGCACCGGCACCATTTTGGCCAGCTCAAGCACGTTTTTGTTCAGCATGCGGAAACAGCCATGGCTGGTGCCCGTGCCGATACCGAACTTGGCGTTGGAGCCATGAATCAGGTAACCCGGCATGCCCAGGGTGAACTTGAACGGCCCCAGCGGGTTGTCCGGCCCTGCCGGCACAACGTTAGGCAACGGGTCGCCATTGGCGGCGTGTTCGGCCTTGATCGAAGCAGGAGGCGTCCAGGTCGGATTTGGCGTTTTAGCCGTGACCTTGGTCAGCCCCAAAGGCGAGCCCCAGCCTTCACGGCCGATCCCCAACGGAAAGGTGTACACCTTGTTCTGGCCTTTGGGGAAATAATACAAGCGGTACTCGGCAAGGTTGATCACGATGCCTTCGCGCTTGCCCGGCGGCAGGATGAACTGGGTCGGCAAGACAATATCGGTGTCAACGATCGAGCCGTCGAGGTTCTTTTTGACAGGCAGCCAGGCATCCACACCTGGGTTGGCGGCAATCATTTCGGAGTAGCCCAGTTCGTACTGGTTGCCAAGGTCCGAGAAAGAATCTTCGTATTTGCCCTTGATGACTTGCACCTGCCCGACCATGTCTTCACCCGGTGGCGGCAGCGGAAATTCAAGCGCATGAACGGGACCCGCAACACACAGTGCGGCAACTGACAGATAACGGGTGACAGCAGGTAAGCGCGAGAACATCCGGAAGACCCTTCGCATAATCAACAGGGGGACAAAAAAGAGAGTGTACACGCCACCTCGAAAAGCCGGGAGGCGGCGTATTGAGTCTTAAGGTTTCAGACAGGTTACATCACAATTCAAAGCGCAATTCGGGCCAGATCGGCTCAGTGCCGCGGCGCTGAGACTCAATAATCGCCCGGCACAGCGGGCAAAGCCGGTGATCCTGAAACACCTTGCGCGTGACATCCGACCAACGCGGCTGCGCGGGCAGCAATGAGCCACACAGGGTGCGGTCGATTGTGCCACCCAGCTCCAATTGGCGCGTGACCAAATGTACCCGTACCTCCTGGCAGGCGAACAAATCGAGCTGTTCATCGGGCTCGATCAGTTGATAAGCATATAAAGACCAGGCAGGACGCGACATCAGGGGCTCCAAATCGGGGGGGCGCCACATTAGCCGAAACCATGCCACTAGAAAAGCATCAAAGCAGTGGTTTTAGGGTTGACCACACATTATCGAGCAAACGGCCCTGTGCATTGGCCTTCGGATGCAGGCCATCATCCTGGATAAACTCGGGATGCCCGCCGACGCCCTCCAGGAAAAACGGCACCAGCGCGACCTTTTTCTCGCTGCCCAGATCGCTGTAGACCTTGGCAAAAGCGTCGGTATAGCGCCGACCATAATTGGGCGGCAACAACATGCCCAACAGCAGCACTTTGGCACCTGCTTTTTGCGAGTCGTCGACCATCGCGGCAAGATTTTGTTTCAATTGTGCTGGCGGCTGGCCGCGCAGCCCATCGTTGGCGCCCAGCTCAATAATCACCACCTGCGGTTTATGCTCCGCAAGCAGCGCCGGTAACCGCGCAAGCCCGCCGGCGCTGGTGTCGCCGCTGATCGAGGCATTGACTACCTGGTCGTCGTAGCCTTGCTCCTTAAGCCGTTGTTGCAGCAAAGAAGCCCATCCCAGACGGGTATCCAGGCCTAAAGCCGCGCTGATACTATCGCCGACGATCAAGATTGTTCCTGCAGCTGCATTCTGCGCTATACACATCAGGGCAAGAGCAGCACTTAAAAACCACGTACGCATTGGATTCTCCATGGGCGAAAGTATTCTCACCGCGCAGAACCTTAGCAAAGTGGTTCTCAGCGCGGAAGGCGAGTTAACCATCCTGCACCCCTTAAGCCTGGAACTGCGCAAAGGCGACAGCCTGGCCATCGTCGGCGCTTCCGGCTCGGGCAAATCCACCCTGCTCGGCTTGCTCGCAGGCCTGGACCTGCCCAGCCAGGGTGAAGTCATTCTGGCCGGGCATGCACTCAGCACCCTCGATGAAGATCAGCGTGCCCGCGTGCGCGCCGAACACGTTGGCTTCGTGTTCCAGTCATTCCAACTGCTCGACAGCCTCAACGCACTGGAAAACGTCATGTTGCCGCTGGAGCTCGATGGCCGCAAAGACGCCCGCGAACAGGCGCGGCATTTGCTTGAACGGGTCGGCCTGGGCCAGCGCCTGAGCCATTCACCGCGCCAGTTGTCTGGCGGCGAGCAGCAACGCGTTGCCATAGCACGGGCCTTTGCCGCCAACCCGGACGTGCTGTTTGCCGACGAACCGACAGGTAACCTCGACAGCCACACCGGCGAGCGCATTACCGAGCTGCTGTTTGAGCTGAACAAAGAACAGGGCACCACACTGGTACTGGTGACCCATGACGAACGTCTGGCCCATCGCTGCCGACGCCTGATCCGTCTTGACGCCGGCCATCTGGTCGGCCCTCTGGAGCCTTGATGGCACGTTTGCCGCTGGTCCGTCTGCTCAGCCTCGCCCTGCGCCAACTCCTGCGTGATGCACGCGCCGGTGAGTTGCGCGTGCTGTTTTTTGCCGTACTGGTGGCCGTCGCTGCCAGCACCGCCATCGGTTACTTCGGCGCTCGCCTCAACGGCGCGATGGTTTTGCGCGCCACCGAGTTCCTGGGGGCCGACCTGGTGCTCGAAGGCAGCTCACCGGCCCGCGAAGAGCAAATCCGCGTGGGCAACGAACTGGGGCTCAAACACGCGCAAATCGTCGAGTTTTCCAGCGTAATTGCCACAGACAACGGCATTCAGCTGTCCAGCATCAAAGCCGCCGATGACGCATACCCCCTGCGCGGCCAACTCAAAAGCGCCGCCCAGCCTTACGGCGAAGAACAGCCCGGCGGCGGGCCAAAGTCCGGGCAGGCCTGGGTTGAGCCGCGACTGCTGACTGCATTGGATCTCAAGGTCGGTGACGACATTGATGTCGGCTCAAAAACCGTCAAGATCACCCGTGTTCTGACCTACGAACCCGACCGTGCCGGTAATTTTTACAGCCTGACCCCACGAGTGCTGATCAATCTGGATGACCTGCAAGCGACCGGCATCGTACAACCCGGCAGCCGGGTCAGCTTTCGCGAGCTGTGGCGCGGCGAAGCACCGGCACTACAGTCCTACCGTGACGTCATCCAACCGGGCCTTGAAGCCAACCAGCGCTTGCTCGACGGGCGTGATGGCAACCAGCAAATCGGCGGCGCACTCGGCAAGGCCGAACGCTATCTGAACATGGCCAGCCTGGTAGCGGTGTTGCTCGCCGGGGTGGCGGTTGCCCTGTCTGCAACCCGTTTTGCCAATCGGCGCTTTGATGCCAGCGCGCTGCTGCGCTGCCTGGGCTTGTCCCGCCGCGAAACACTCTGGCTGTTCAGCCTGCAACTGGCGATGCTCGGGCTGCTGGCCAGCGTGACCGGAGCCCTGCTCGGCTGGCTGGCGCAACTGGGGTTGTTCGCCTTGCTGCACGACTTGCTCCCGACCGATGTACCGCCCGGCGGCGTAATG